>DATDLO010000423.1:0-4376 GCA_036519215.1 Oxalicibacterium sp. | reverse complement strand
ATCGTCAGCGCGTGAAAGCGATCCTTGATCTCGATGCCGTAGGCGCCGATGTTCTGGATCGGCGCGGCGCCGACGCTGCCGGGAATCAGCGACAGGTTTTCCAGCCCGCCAAAACCGTGTTCCAGCGTCCATTGCACGAAGCCATGCCAGTTCTCGCCGGCAGCGGCGCGGATATAGGTCGCATCGTTGTCTTCACCGGTGACTTCCATCCCCTTCGACTGCATGTGCAGCACGAGGCCGGGGAAATTCCGCGTCAGCAGGATGTTGGAACCGCCGCCCAGCACCAGGCGCGGCAAGCCGGCAAGCTCCGGATCGCGGCGCACGGCTTTCAGCTGCGCGACATCCGTTACCGGCAGATAGGCGCGTGCCGTCGCCTCGACGCCGAATGTATTCAGCGCGCGCAACGGGAAATCGGTCTGTACAGCGGTTCGGGCAGGAAGAGAATCGGCCATAGCCGGCGATTATAATCGCGCGACTGTTCACCCGGTTTTTTGTCCGCTAGAATGGCCCGTCAACAGACCGCCTCTTGCGGCCGCGCCATCTACAGAGGAATCACTAACATGCCATCTTTCGATACCGTCTCCGAAGCCAATATGGTCGAAGTCAAGAATGCCGTCGACCAGGCCAACAAGGAAATCTCCACCCGTTTCGACTTCAAGGGCAGCGATGCACGCGTCGAGCAGAAGGAGCGCGATCTGAGCGCCTATGCCGATTCGGAATTCCAGCTCGGCCAGGTACGCGACGTGCTGACGAACAAGATGACCAAGCGCAACGTCGATGTGCGCTTCCTCGATCTGGGCAAGATCGAGAAGATCGGCGGCGACAAGGTCAAGCAGGTGATCAAGGTCAAGAACGGCATCGAGACCGAAGATGCCAAGAAAATCGTGCGCATCATCAAGGACAGCAAGATGAAGGTGCAAGCCAGCATCCAGGGCGATGCAGTACGCGTGACCGGCGCCAAGCGCGACGACCTGCAGGCGACGATGGCGATGCTGCGCAAGGAAGTGAAAGACCTGCCGCTGGAATTCAACAACTTCCGCGATTGATCGCTACCCGCACCGCTACCTGCCATTTCCACTGACGGCCTCGGCTGCCAACCACTGCGCGGAGATCATTCGATGAACATGCGTCTGTTTGCGTGCGCACTTTGCATGACTTCGCTGCAGGCTTTTGCTGCGGACATCAGCGTCGTCGGCGTCTTTCCCGACAAGGCGGTGCTGGTCATCGACGGCGGCATGCCGAAGACGTATTCGGTCGGCAACACGGTCGCCAGCGGCATCAAGCTGGTTTCCGTCAGCAAGAACGGCGCCGTCTTCGATGCGAACGGCAAACGCCAGGCGATCGACCTTGGCGGCTACGTCAGCCGCATCGCGCCATCCGCCGTCTCCAGCGTCACGCTGCAGGCCGACGGCCGCGGGCATTTCGTCGCGCAGGGCCAGATCAACGGCGGCACGCTGCGCATGCTGGTCGATACAGGTGCATCGATGGTTGCACTGCCTGCCTCCGATGCGCAGCGCCTCGGCATCGATTACACCAAAGGCCGGCCGGTCTTCATCAATACCGCGAACGGCACGGTGCGCGCCTATCAGGTCAAGCTCGACACCGTGAAAGTCGGCGACATCGTGCTGAACCAGGTGGATGGCGTCGTGCAGGAAAGCGGATTGCCGGTCGTCCTGCTCGGCATGTCCTTCCTGCGGCGTATGGAAATGCGGCGCGACGGCGAACAGATGGTGCTGACGAAAAGATACTGATCGTCCACAAAACACGAATAAAAAAGCCCCGGCATGCCGGGGCTTTTTTCATGGCGAACATCGCCGTCATCACGCGTCCGGATCCTTCACATGGCGACGCTGCCTGACTGCCGCCGCCAGTGTTTCCAGCACACCCAGGCTGTCTTCCCAGTTGATGCAGCCATCGGTGACCGACTGGCCGTAAGCCAGCTCCTTGCCCGGGATCAGATCCTGACGACCGGCGACAAGATGGGATTCCACCATCACGCCGACGATGCGCGTTTCGCCGCCGGCGATCTGCTCGGCGATGTTGGCATTAACCGGAATCTGGTTCTCCGGCTTCTTCGAGCTGTTGGCGTGCGAGGTATCGATCATCAGGCGCGATGCGAGGCCGGCTGCGGCGATGTCCTTGCAGGCCTGGTCGACGCTGACCGCGTCGTAGTTCGGTGCCTTGCCGCCGCGCAGGATCACGTGGCAATCCTCGTTGCCGCTGGTCGACACGATCGCTGAATGTCCGCCCTTGGTCACCGACAGGAAGTGATGCGGCTGCGATGCCGCCTTGATCGCATCGACCGCGATCTTGACGTTGCCGTCGGTGCCGTTCTTGAAGCCGACCGGGCACGACAGGCCGGAAGCCAGCTCACGATGCACCTGCGATTCGGTCGTGCGTGCACCGATCGCGCCCCAGCTGATCAGGTCGGCGATGTATTGCGGGCTGATCACGTCGAGGAATTCGGTGCCGGCAGGCAGGCCGAGTTCATTGACGTTCAGCAGCAGTTCGCGCGCCATGCGCAGCCCGTCGTTGATGCGGAAGCTGTTGTCCATGTACGGATCGTTGATCAGGCCCTTCCAGCCGACCGTCGTGCGCGGCTTCTCGAAGTAAACACGCATAATGATTTCCAGCTCACCGGCGAAGCGCTCGCGCTGCTTGACCAGCAGGTTCGCGTATTCCATCGCGGCCTTGGTGTCGTGGATCGAGCACGGGCCGATGACGACCATCAGGCGGTCGTCCTGGCCATGCAGGATGCGATGCAGTGCCGTGCGCGCATTGGCTGCAGTGGTCGCCGCTTTTTCGGAGCAGGCGAACTCGCGAATCAAATGCGAGGGGGGAGTCAGTTCCTTCATTTCTCGGATCCGTAAATCGTCGGTGCGCGGCATGGTTTCTTCTCCAATCAAAACTTTTCGATGAAACAAAAAAACCGCCATCGCTGGCGGTTCTGTCAGATATTCGGTTTAAGCTTTTTCAGTCTGCGCGCTTACCGCTTCTCCACCGCCATTGGGCTGGAATAGCTAAAGTAAAAATAAAACGAAAAGCGCAAAAAGGTCATTTCAGTACCGAAAAAACGAGATTTCCAAACAATATTGCAGCAATCGGCCCGATTTGGCAAGTTTGGCGTTGCTTTCGTGGCCTAAGCGGCAACAATGGCCTGACTGTCAACAAGCAATCAGGCGGTACCGCCTACCGTCACACCATCGATGCGCAATGTCGGCTGTCCGACACCGACCGGCACGCTCTGCCCTTCCTTGCCGCAGACGCCGACGCCGCTGTCGAGGCGCATGTCGTTGCCGATCATCGACACGCGGTTCAGCACGTCGGGGCCGTTGCCGATCAGCGTCGCGCCCTTGACCGGATAGCTGAGCTTGCCGTTCTCGATCATGTAGGCTTCGCTGGCCGAAAAGACGAACTTGCCGTTGGTGATATCGACCTGGCCGCCACCGAAGTTGACCGCGTACAAACCGTTCTTCACCGACGCGAGGATTTCTTCAGGATTCTTGTCGCCGGCCAGCATGTAGGTATTCGTCATGCGCGGCATCGGCAGATGTGCATACGATTCGCGGCGCGCGTTGCCGGTCACCGGCATCTTCATCAGGCGCGCGTTCATCGTGTCCTGGATATAACCTTTCAGGATGCCGTCTTCGATCAGCGTCGTGCACTGCGTCGGGTTGCCTTCGTCGTCGATGTTCAGCGAACCGCGACGGTCGGCGATCGTACCGTCGTCGACGACCGTAACACCCTTGGCCGCGACGCGTTCGCCGATACGACCGGAAAACGCGCTCGAACCCTTGCGGTTGAAATCGCCTTCAAGACCGTGGCCGATCGCTTCGTGCAGCAGCACGCCCGGCCAGCCAGGGCCGAGCACGACAGTCATCGGGCCGGCCGGGGCCGGACGCGCTTCCAGATTGACCAGGGCAGAAGCCACTGCCTCGCTCGCATATTTTTCCAGCAGTTCATCGCTGAAGTAGCCGTAGCTGAAACGACCGCCGCCGCCGCTGGTACCCATTTCGCGACGACCGTTCTGCTCGGCAATCACCGTGATCGACAGACGCACCAGCGGACGGATATCCGCCGCCAGCACGCCGTCGCTGCGCACGACGAGTACGACATCGTATTCGCCGGCCAGCCCCGCCATCACCTGCACGATGCGCGGATCCTTCGCACGCGCGATGCGCTCGATGCGTTCCAGCAGCTTGACCTTTTCCGTCGCATCCAATGACGTCAGCGGATCGTTCGGCAGATACAGCGAACGGCCACCGCCCGGCTGGATGGCGGACGCGACCTTGATCTTGCCGGCGCCCTGACGCGCGATCGTGCGCGTGGCCGTCGCCGCTTCGAGCAAGGCACGTTCGGAGATTTCATCGGAGTAC
>DATDLO010000422.1:0-3553 GCA_036519215.1 Oxalicibacterium sp. | reverse complement strand
CGCTGGCAATCCTATCTGCGCGACTGCCGCACGCTGCTCGACATCGCCGAGCCGATGCAGGTCTCCGGCCGCATCACGCGCGTCGCCGGCCTGGTGATGGAAGCAGTCGGTCTGCGTCTGGCCGTCGGCAGCGCCTGCACGATTCCGCTGCCCAGCGGCACGCGCATCGAAGCCGAAGTCGTCGGCTTCGACGAAGACAAACTGTTCCTGATGCCGCAAAGCGATGTCGAAGGCATCGTGCCCGGCACGCGCGTCTATCCGGTAGAAGTCGCGCAATCACTGCCGCGCCCTGGCGCCGTCACGCATCCGCGCCGCCGGCCGAGCGATCGTACGCGCCACCTGCCGGTCGGCATCGAACTGCTGGGACGCGTGGTCGACGGCGCGGGCCGCCCGCTCGACTCCCTCGGCCCGCTGCAGGCCGTGCATTCCGCTCCGCTCAACGTACGCGCTGCCAATCCCCTGGGACGCGCACCGATTACCGACCCGCTGGATGTCGGCGTGCGTGCGATCAATAGCATGCTGACCGTCGGCCGCGGCCAGCGCATGGGCCTGTTCGCCGGCTCCGGCGTCGGCAAGAGCGTGCTGCTGGGCATGATGGCCCGCTACACCAAGGCCGACGTGATCGTGGTCGGCCTGATCGGCGAACGCGGTCGCGAGGTCAAGGAATTCATCGAACAGATTCTCGGCGACGAAGGCCTGGCACGCTCCGTTGTCGTTGCCGCACCGGCCGATACACCGCCGCTGATGCGCCTGCAAGGCGCAGCCTATGCGACGACGATCGCCGAACATTTCCGCGACGAAGGCAAGGATGTGCTGCTGATCATGGATTCGCTGACGCGTTACGCGATGGCGCAGCGCGAGATCGCACTGGCGATCGGCGAGCCGCCGGCGACCAAGGGTTATCCGCCTTCCGTCTTCGCCAAACTGCCGGCGCTGGTGGAACGCGCTGGCAACGGCCGCGAAGGCGGCGGCTCGATCACCGCCTTCTATACGGTGCTGACCGAAGGCGACGATCAGCAGGACCCGATCGCCGATTCCGCACGCGCGATTCTCGACGGCCATATCGTACTGAACCGCGCGCTGGCCGAAGCCGGCCATTACCCGGCGATCGACATCGAGCAATCGATCAGCCGCGCGATGCACAACATCACTAGCCCCGAACACCAGAAACAGGCGCGCAAGCTGAAACAGCTGGCCTCGCGTTACGCGCGCAACCGCGACCTGATCAGCGTCGGCGCCTACAGCGCCGGTTCCGACCCGGTGCTGGACGAAGCGATCGCGCTGAACGAAAAAATAGAGTCATTCCTGCAACAGGACATCACCGAACGCGCCGGCATAAACGAGAGCTTGGGGCAACTTGCCTCGCTTTTCTCGTGATTGCCCTGGCATCGGGAAAAATATAATCGGTAAAAATGGCCACTTCTTCCGCACTCGGCACTCTGATCGAACTGGCAACACGGGATACCGACGAAGCCGCCAAGCGGCTAGGCCAGTGCATGAAGGCCGCCGAGGATTGCGAGCAGAAACTGACCCTGTTGACACAGTATCGCGACGATTATGCAGCGCGCTTCCAGCAAAGCCTGACGGCCGGGCTGACGGCGATGGGTTATCGCAACTACCAGCAGTTTCTCGACAAGCTGGATCAGGCGATCGCCGCGCAGCAGCAGATCGTGCGCGATGCCCATGCGCGCGTCGAACGGGAAAAAACGGCCTGGCAGGCCTGCGAACGCAAGCGCATGTCGTACGGCACGCTGGCCGATCGCGCGGAAAAGGCACAGCAGCAGAAGGACAACAAGCGCGACCAGAAACAGATGGACGAGCACGCGGCAAGGCAATTGCTGTACAAACGATAACGATCAAAGATCAAAACGGGCAATCACCATGAGCACACCATCGATCAGCAACGCACTCAACGCCGTGATGCCGACGCCGCAAACCGGCAAGGCCGGCGATGCCGCCGCAGCGGACGGCACTTTCAACCAGATGCTGACGCGCGAAATGGGAATCCAGAATCGCGACAGCGCACAACCGAACAAGACAACCGATAACAACGCTCAGGGAACCCGTAAGGACGGCACCGACGCCGGCAAGACCAAGAACGATTCTGCCTCTGCCGCCGACGGCAGCGGCACGCCAGCAGACGGCACCAAAGCCGCAGACGATGGCAAGACGCAGGCTGCGGACGGCAAGACGACCGACAAGGACGACAAGCAGGCCGATACCGCCACCGAACCGTCCGACATCCTCGCTTTCGTCACCGCGCTGACGCAGGCCGGCGCGAACGGCAATGCCACGCCGGCTTCCGCCAGCGATGAAATCAAGGATCGCATCGCCGCCGCGATCGACGGCGGCAAGGGTGTCGACGGCAAGGCTGCGCCGGTCGCATTCGGCACGGCCGCCATCGAAGACAAGACCGGCCCGGCTGCGAACAAGCAGGCCGATTTCGTCGCCTCGCTCGACAAGGCGATGCAGGGCAAGGAAACTGACGCCGGCAAGACGACGGCCACCGCCGCGACCAAGAGCAGCGATGCAGACATGACTGCTGCCGTGCAGGCCGCCGTCGCCAAGAGCGCGGAACAGGCAACCGCGCCGACGCCGCAGAATATCGCTGCAGTCGCCGTCGCCACCACGGCCGCGTTGCAGCAGCACGTCAACGAATTGCAGGACCCGCAATCGAACCGCCTGCTGCCGCAGGTCGGCACCGACGACTGGAACCAGTCGCTCGGGCAGAAAGTGGTCTGGATGGTCCAGGGTGCGCAGCAGAGCGCGACGCTGACGCTGAATCCGCCGGACCTCGGCCCGATGCAGGTCGTCCTCCACGTCAACAACAACCACGCCACGGCCAACTTCACCGCGCACCAGCCGGAAGTCCGCCATGCGCTGGAAGCCGCCATGCCACGCCTGCGCGAGATGCTCAGCGAATCCGGCATCCAGCTCGGCCAGTCGAATGTCAGCGCCGGCCTGCCGAACCAGCAGAACAACGCCTCCGGCGATCAGCGCCAGAGCGGCCGTTCGTCCGACCAGAGCAACAATACCGTCGAAACGGCAGCCGTCAATGTCAGCCACGTTCCGGTGACAGCCGCCGGCAATGGTCTGGTCGACACCTTCGCCTGATCGTCTGTTTCTGCCGGAGCGTCGCATCGACGGCGCTCCGGCGTCTATCGTTTCCCCTTGTTCTCTCTTGTCTTGCCTGCCTTTTCCGGTCCGGGAATCATCTCTCTTTTGCAGCGTTGCGGGTGTGCGTCGCGCGGCAATGATGGTTTAATAGCATCCTGAATGCGGCCATCCTCATCGACGGATGCCACCGCAGAACCGGCACCGGGATGCCGCGACGAAGTGAATGCGCCGATATACGCCGTGTTCCCCTCTCTTTTCAAGGCATCCCGCGTGTCGCTTTTTTTTGATAATGGCATGCAATGGAAGTCATGCCGCACTTGAGGAAGACAGATGGCAACAGGCAAAACCGCCCCGAAAAAATCCGCAGATACCCCGGCAGCAGAAGGCAAGCCCAAATCGCGTCTGCTGCTCATCGTGCTGATCCTGCTGATCGTGC
>DATDLO010000421.1:0-5906 GCA_036519215.1 Oxalicibacterium sp. | reverse complement strand
CGAGTGAGCTATTGCCAGTCATAAAAAAAGCCTGCCGGGTGGCAGGCTTTTTTGTTTACAGCGTTTGCTAAAGGATAGGAATGATCAACAGCGCCACGATGTTGATGATCTTGATCAGCGGGTTTACGGCCGGGCCTGCTGTGTCCTTGTAAGGATCACCGACAGTATCGCCGGTTACCGCAGCCTTGTGCGCTTCGGAGCCCTTGCCGCCGTGGTTGCCGTCTTCGATGAATTTCTTCGCGTTGTCCCACGCACCGCCGCCTGTCGTCATCGAAATCGCCACGAAAATACCGGTGACGATCGCGCCCATCAGCAGGCCGCCCAATGCAGCCGGACCGAGCAGCACGCCGACGGCAATCGGAATCACGACCGGCAGCAGCGACGGAATCACCATCTCGCGGATCGCTGCCGAGGTCAGCATGTCGACCGCCTTGCCGTACTCCGGCTTGCCGCTGCCGTCCATGATGCCCTTGATCTCGCTGAACTGGCGACGCACTTCGACGACGACGGCACCGGCCGCACGGCCGACCGCTTCCATTGCCATCGCACCGAACAGATACGGAATCAAGCCGCCGATGAACAGGCCGATGATGACCATCGGATTCGACAGATCGAAGAAGGTGCCCTTGCCGACCGAATCGAGCGCATGCGTGTAGTCGGCAAACAGCACCAACGCCGCCAGGCCGGCCGAGCCGATCGCATAGCCTTTGGTGACGGCCTTCGTCGTGTTGCCGACCGCATCCAGCGGATCGGTGATCGCGCGTACCGATTCGGGCATACCGGCCATTTCAGCAATGCCGCCGGCGTTGTCGGTGATCGGTCCATAGGCATCGAGCGCGACGATGATGCCGGCCATCGACAGCATCGCCGTCGCCGCGATCGCAATACCGTAGAGACCGCCAAACCAGTAGGAGACGAAGATCGCCACGCAGACCGCCACCACCGGCCACGCGGTCGCCTTCATCGATACGCCGAGGCCGGCGATGATGTTGGTGCCGTGTCCGGTCGTCGACGCCTGCGCGATATGGCGCACCGGTTTGTAATCGGTGCCGGTGTAGTACTCGGTCACATAGACCATCACCGCCGTCAGCACGATGCCGGTCGCCGCGGCACACAGCATCGGCACGAACAGCGGCGGTGGCATCACCAGCCAGGTCACGATGGCAAAGCCGAGCAGCGACAGGCCGGCCGCCCACCACAATCCGGTGTACAGCGCCGACATGATCTTCTTGCCCTCCTTCGCTTTCACCATCGCGCAACCGACGATGGACGCCAGGATGGACACCGCACCCAGCAGCAACGGATAGATCGCTGCAGTAAATTCCATGCCGGTCATCATCAGCGAACCCAGCAACATGGTCGCGATCAAGGTGACGACGTAGGTTTCGAACAGGTCGGCCGCCATGCCGGCACAATCGCCGACGTTGTCACCGACATTGTCCGCAATCACGGCCGGGTTGCGCGGATCGTCTTCCGGGATGCCGGCTTCGACCTTGCCGACCAGATCGGCACCGACGTCCGCGCCTTTCGTGAAGATGCCGCCACCGAGACGCGCGAAGATGGAGATCAGCGATGCGCCGAACGCGAGGCCGACCATCGGCACGATTGCATCGTGCAGTGTGCCGATAAAGGAACCGTGTTGTGCAGACAGAATGAGTACCAGGAAGAAGATCGCCACACCGAGCAGGCCAAGTCCCACGACCAGCATGCCGGTGATGGCACCGCCCTTGAAGGCGACGTCGAGCGCTTCGCTCATCCCCTTGGTTGCCGCTTGCGCGGTACGCACGTTGGCGCGCACCGACACGTTCATGCCGATGAAACCGCAAGCACCGGACAGCACCGCGCCGACCAGGAAGCCGGCCGCGGTCAGCCAGCCGAGCGCAAAGGCGATGATGATGAACAGGATGACGCCGACGATGGCAATGGTCCGATACTGCCGCGCGAGATATGCGGCTGCGCCCTGCTGCACGGCCAATGCGATTTCCTGCATGCGTGCATTGCCCGGATCGAGCCCGAGAATCCAGCTGCGCGAAACCAGTCCGTAGACCACCGCAACAATACCGCACGCAATGACCAGCCATATGGAGATGGACATATCGACTCCTCTTGTTGTCACGACAAAGAATTGACCGCTACGACATTCCGGCGGACATCAAGGGCGTCCGCCGTGCTGCGTACTGCAAGACTTCCGTCGCCCTTTTTATTGTGTCGTGCGTGCCAGGGCTGGCTGATTTGATGCTATATCGATATGCAGGTTCAAACAAGTCGGGAAAAGACAGGCAAGGAAGCCGCCAAGAAAAAAGCGGACACATGGTCCGCTTATTTTTTGCTCTTTCAGCCTTGCAGCGCTGCGAAGGCGCTGTCGCGAATTTGATCTACCGGTCCGACACCGGCAATCTTCCGGTACTTCGGCGCACCGGGCTGTCCCGATGCGGCCCACTTGTTGTAGTAGTCGACCAGCACTTCGGTCTGATCGTGATAGACGGCGAGGCGCTTCTTGACCGTTTCTTCCTTGTCGTCGTCGCGCTGGATCAGTTCTTCACCGGTAGCGTCATCGCGTCCTTCTGCCTTCGGCGGATTGAACTTCACGTGATACGTACGACCCGATGCCGGGTGCACGCGACGGCCGCTCATGCGTTCGATGATGGCAGCGTCCGGCACGTCGATCTCGAGCACATAGTCGATCGCGACGCCGGCTTCCTTCATGGCGTCGGCCTGCGGAATCGTGCGCGGAAAACCGTCGAACAGATAGCCGTGCGCGCAGTCCGGTTGCTTCAGGCGATCCTTGACCAAGCCGATGATGATGTCGTCCGACACCAGGCCGCCTTCGTCCATGATTTTCTTGGCGGCAAGACCGAGCGGCGTGCCAGCCTTGACGGCGGCGCGCAGCATGTCGCCCGTCGAGATTTGCGGAATGTTGAATTTTTCCTTGATAAAACCAGCTTGCGTGCCTTTACCGGCACCAGGCGCTCCGAGGAGGATGAGGCGCATGAAATTTCCCTAAAAAACGAATTGAAATGCTACTGACCGAAGGGCGCGCGTCAGATCGGCGCCGTGGTGACAATCGTAGATTGTCGGATTTGGCTTATGAGCAGAGCCCGAAACTTACCACAAAATGAGGGCAAATCCCCGTTTCGGCTTTGATGCGACGCATCATGGGTGGAAATGGCGGCGCACCCGTTCCAGGTCTTCAGGCGTATCCACGCCGGCTGCCGGCGCATGTTCGGTGACATGCACCGCAATCGGAAAACCGTGCCACAGCACGCGCAACTGCTCGAGCGCCTCGATCTGCTCCAGCGGCGATACCGGCAGTTCCGGGTAATCCTGCAGAAAGCCATTGCGGAATGCGTACAGGCCGATGTGGCGCAACGGCGCATAATTTTTCGGCAAGGCGTCCTTGCCTTGCGCGAATCCATCGCGATGCCATGGAATTGTTGCGCGAGAGAAATACAGCGCGCGATGATTCTTGTCGAGCACGACCTTCACCACATTCGGATTGAAGACATCGGCCGCATCGTGAATCGCATGCGCGGCAGTCGCCATCGGCACGTCCCGAGCCACCAGTGCCGCCGTTGCCGCAATCAGCGACGGATCGATCAGCGGTTCGTCGCCCTGCACGTTGACCACCACGGCATCGTCGGGCAAACCCAGGGTTGCCGCCACTTCGGCGATGCGATCGGTACCGGAAGGATGATCGGCGCGCGTCATCTGCACGGCGATGTCGTTGCGGCGGCAAGCGTCATAGATGTCGGCATGATCGGTGGCGACAACCACTTGCTGTGCACCGGACTGCGCCGCGCGCTGCGCGACGCGCACGATCATCGGCTTGCCACCCAGATCGGCAAGCGGCTTGTTCGGCAGGCGGGTGGAAGCGAGACGGGCAGGAATGATGACGGTAAAGGACATGCAGGCTTCCGAAAAGGCAAACGGGGCAAGCGAGACAGCTGCGTCAGTTGCGCATCAGTTCGACGACGGCGCAGCCTGCAGGTCGCGCGCCTGGTCGGCCCACATGATCGGAATGCCGTCGCGAATCGGATAGGCCAGCTTGTCGGCGTTGCAGATCAGTTCCTGCGCCTTCCTGTCGTGCTCGAGCGGACCTTTGCAGATCGGGCAAACCAGAATATCAAGCAGTCGAGTGTCCACGGAGTTTCTCCACAATATGTTCGGCGAAGGCGCGGTCGAATTGCGCCGCCACAGGTACGACCCACAGGCGCGGATCGTTTTTCAATGCATCGATTTGCCGACATTTTACTGCATCCTTCTCCGTGATCAGGATGACGTCCGCCGCTACGTCGGCGAACGGATTGTCGGCAAAATCGTAGTGATCGGGCAGCGCCATTTCGTCGAACTGCAAGCCGGCCTCGCGCAGCAGGGTAAAGAAACGCCCCGGATTGCCGATGCCGGCAGCAGCCACGATACGCGCCGGCGAATAGCCGCTGACGGCCTGCGCAAACGAGCGCAGCGCACGCGGCGTATCGCCCGGCGAAACCAGATGCTCGGCCAACAGGCCGGCCAGGCGCATGCGGATCGCGCCGGGCATGATTTCCGTTTCTTCGTGGGAACCGTTGACGACGGTGAAATCGCGGCGGCGCGTGGCCGGTTCGCGCAACGGCCCGGCCGGCAGCAGCCAGCCGTTGCCGACGCCGCGGCTGTCGAACAGCACGATCTCGATGTCGCGCGCCAGCCGGTAATGCTGCAGACCGTCGTCTGCGATCACAACATTGATTTCCGGATGCGCAGCCAGCATCATCTGCGCCGCAGCCACGCGGTCGCGTCCGACATAGACCGGACATTGCGCGCGATGCGCGATCAGCAGCGGTTCGTCGCCGACTTCCTGCGCCTGCGACTGCGGCATGACTGCACGCGGAACATCGTTATCCGCACCGTAGCCGCGCGACACCACGCCCGGATGAAAGCCCGCCTCGCGCAGCGATTGCGCCAGCCAGATCGTCAGCGGCGTCTTGCCGGTACCGCCGACGAAGATGTTGCCGACCACCACCACCGGCACCGGCAGGCGATGCGTTTTTGCAAGACCGCAGCGAAAGGCGAAACGGCGCAACGCCGACAGCACGCCGAACAGCAACGACAGCGGCAGCAGCAGCCATGCCGCTGCACCGCGCCGCATCCAGGTGCGCGCGAAAAATTCTTCGAGAGTGGAACGCTGCAGGGCCAACGCGGATTCGTACAGTCCAAGACAAAGGCCGCCGCGGCGGCCGAACGATCGATGTCTACTTCTTGCTTTGCGCGGCGAAGGTTACCTTCGCATAACCGGCGATGCGCGCCGCTTCCAGCACATTGATCACGGTCTGGTGCGCAGCGGTCGCATCGGCGGCGATAATGACCACCGGATCGGGATTCGTCTTGCCGGAAGCATTGGCCGCCGCCGTCAGCTCTGCCGCCAGCGCATCGGGATTCTGCACGGCGACGCGCGCATTGTTGATCGAGTAGTGGCCCTGTGCGTCGACGCCGACGTTGATTTCCAGCGGCCGCTCCATCGCCTTCTCGGCATCGGCAGTCGGCAGCGTGATCTGCAGCGCGGTGAACTTGCTGTAGGTAGTCGTCACCATCAGGAAGATCAGGATCACCATCAGCACGTCGATGAAGGCGATCAGGTTGATCTCCGGTTCCTCGCGTCCCTGGCCTCTGCGGAAATTCATCGTCTTCTCCGCTTACCGGCGCGCGCCGTGCACGATGTCGACGAACTTGACTGCCTGCTGTTCCATGTCGACGACGAAACTGTCGACCAGCGCGCGGAAGTGACGGTAGAACACCAGTGATGGCATCGCGATCGCCAGACCAAAGCCCGTGTTGTAGAGCGCGATCGAAATACCGTGCGCCAGTTGTGCCGGATTGGAGCCGGTACCGCTGGCATTCTGCGAACCGAAGATTTCGATCATGCCGACCAC
>DATDLO010000420.1:0-2560 GCA_036519215.1 Oxalicibacterium sp. | reverse complement strand
GACGATCGTGCAACCTTTCACTTCCGCGTAAATTACCTTGAACTGCGGTGCCCCCTTCGCCATCAAGGTGTCGAATGAATATTTGACGTCGGCCGCCAGCACCGAATCGCCGTTGTTGAAACGCGCCTTCGGATTCAGGTGAAAGGTCATCGACAGCCGATCGGGCGCCAGCGTCATGTCGTCGGCCAGCAGGCCATACATCGTCGCGACCTCGTCGGCCGAGCCGGTCGCCAAGGTCTCGAACATCAGGTTGGATACGCCGGCCGCCGCCACACCTTTCAGCGAAAAGGGATTGAACTTGTCGAAACTGGTGCGCCGATCGGGATTGGCCAGATACAGATCGCCGCCCTTGGGCGCATCGGGATTGACGTAATCGAAATGCGTGAAATTGGCCGGATATTTCGGCGTGTCGTACAGCGAAAAGGCAGGAGCGGCGAAGGCATCGCCGCCGTGGGCGAGCAGGAAGACCAGCAGAAAAGTGAAGAAAGTCTGGGCCATGCGCCGCTATCGATCAGATTATTCGGAATGCCCGAGGTGCCGCGATGAAGTTATCGCCGGCTATTCTACAGAAACGCCCGCTCCAGTGGCCGCCGGGCAAAGGTTGCTGATGCGCGCGCCAGCCCCTACAATCCTGTCCATTCCACCGCAACTGCGGCGCAACCGAGACAAACTGGAGTCGTTCATGGCGTTCTTGCAAGGTAAAAAAATCCTCATCACCGGCGTGCTGTCGAACCGGTCCATCGCATACGGCATCGCCGCCGCCTGCAAGCGCGAAGGCGCGGAACTGGCGTTCACCTATGTCGGCGAACGCTTCAAGGATCGCATCACCGAGTTCGCCAAGGAATTCGACAGTGAACTGATCTTCGAATGCGACGTCGGCAGCGACGAGCAGATCGCCGCACTGTTTGCCGATCTCGGCAAGAAATGGGACAAGTTGGATGGCCTCGTGCATGCGATCGGTTTCGCACCGCGCGAAGTGATCGCCGGCGACTTCCTCGAAGGCCTGTCGCGCGAAGGCTTCAAGATCGCGCACGATATCTCCGCTTACAGTTTTCCAGCAATGGCCAAGGCCGCGCTGCCAATGTTAAGTTCGAATGCCGCACTGCTGACGCTGAGCTATCTCGGCTCGATTCGCGCACTGCCGAACTACAACACGATGGGCCTTGCCAAGGCATCGCTGGAAGCCAGCGTGCGCTACATGGCCGAATCGCTGGGCCCGAAAGGCATCCGCGTCAACGGCGTCTCCGCCGGCCCGATCAAGACGCTGGCCGCATCCGGCATCAAGGACTTCGGCAAGATCCTGAACTTCGTCAAGGAAAATGCGCCGCTGCGCCGCAACGTGACGATCGAGGACGTCGGCAACACATCGGCCTTCCTGCTGTCCGACCTGGCGGGCGGTATCACCGGCGAAATCACCTATGTCGACGCCGGCTTCTCGCAGGTCGTGCCGGGCATGGGCGGAGAATAATCGATCAGGACATCACCGATACGGCAAAAACGGCACCTGTTGGTGCCGTTTTGTTATGTATTCCCCGTCAACGCAGAATGTTTCTCTTCATGCATTGAATCGTCGTATCTGCAACACGCCTCGACAGCGCACGGTCTCCCGGTGTAGAATGCAAACCTTGCGTTGCGACAGGCAGCGCATTTTGCAGCATCGCGAACCGTTTAGCAGTAACGATAAAGCCCTCCCGCCTATCAGGTGTCGAATTCAGACACCGTCCCGGCGCAAAGCTTTTGTGCCGGAATCTCTCCCAGATTTTTTCACGCTGTTTCGTTGGTTGGCGTTGCATTTTTGCGTACGCGATTTTTCATGATGACGGTCTGCACCGCCGGCCTCGTCACGAACGTTCGCAGCGCTGATTTCACGAAAGAAGATATGACTTTTGAATCACTAGGCCTCCATCCGTCCGTCCTCAAGGCATTGACCGAAGCTGGCTATACCGAGCCGACGCCAGTTCAGGCGCAGGCTGTTCCAGCCGGCATCGAAGGCCGCGACATGATGGTGTCCTCACAGACCGGCTCGGGCAAGACTGCGGCATTCATGCTGCCGGCCTTGCACAAGTTCGCAGCCCAAACCGAGACGCAACCGCAAAACGGCAAGACACCGAACCAGCAGGCGCAAGCAGCGCGTTCGCGCGGCGAACGTCCGCGCTTCAAGGCGGCACAACCGAAAATGCTGGTGCTGACGCCAACGCGCGAACTGGCATTGCAGGTCACGACTGCGACCGAAAAATACGGCACCTACATGCGCCGCGTAAAGGCGGTATCCATTCTCGGCGGCATGCCTTATCCGAAACAGATGCAACTGTTGTCGCGCAATCCGGAAATCCTGGTTGCGACGCCAGGCCGCCTGATCGACCACATGGAGTCGGGCAAGATCGATTTCTCCGAACTGGAGTTTCTCGTTCTCGACGAAGCCGATCGCATGCTCGATATGGGCTTTGTCGACGACATCGAAAAGATTGTCGCCGCCACACCGGAAACACGTCAGACGATGCTGTTTTCCGCCACGCTGGACGGCATGGTCGGCAATATGGCCAAGCGCATCACGAAAGAC
>DATDLO010000419.1:0-6432 GCA_036519215.1 Oxalicibacterium sp. | reverse complement strand
CGCGCGGATCGACGGCCGCGGCTCGCTGGTCGCCAGGAGCGTGCAACCGCAGGGCGACAGATACACGATTGTCGGCGAAGCCTTGATGTACGTGCCGGCCGGCAAGCGCGGCTGGTATCTGGATTTCCCGCAAGCGCAGCTGAGCGGCGAACGCAGCATCATATCGGCAGCCATGCTCGATACACAGGTCGTGTTCAGCACGCTGCTTCCGGCTGCCGCAGCTTGCGCGGCACCGCTCGGACGTACTTACCTGCTTGATGCGTTGACCGGCCTGCCTGTCTCGGCGCATTTCGATGCCTATCTGTCGGAGACGAGTTTTCCAGGTATCCCGCCGCCATTTTTCGTCATGCCGGTCGAAACGAGCGAACGCGATGCGACCGGCAAGCGGCGCGTCGTTACGCGCTTGAAAAGGACGGGCGTAAAAACAGAAGAAGCGAATTCGGATGCATCGTCGGGCGAGACGATTGCTGAAATGGTGACGACGGCAGGACGCCTCAGCTGGCGGGAAATCATCGACTGGCAGGAGTTGCGCAATGACAGGTAAGTCGGAAAAACGGCAAGGATAGACAAGGAGGAAGCGATGCGAACGATGAAAATGCAAGGTTTTACGGCTGTCGAGCTGATGGTCGTGCTGATCGTCATGGCGATTCTGGCGGCGATTGCCTTTCCGTCCTACCAGGAATCCGTGCTGAAAACCAAGCGCGTCGAGGGCCGAGCAGCGTTGATGCGGCTCATGCAGCAGCAGGAACGGTACTACTCGCAGCATGCGAGTTACCTTGCTTTTTCCGTCGCATCAAACGATGAAGCACAGGGCTTTCGCTGGTATTCCGGCGACAATCCACAGACCAGCCTGTATGAAATCAGCGCGCAAGCATGCGAGGACAAGGACATTCGCGATTGTGTGAAGCTGCGGGCCGTGCCCGGCACGCAGAACGTCAACCGGAATTACAGCGATCTCGCTTGCGGCACACTGGTGTTGACCAGCGAAGGAAACAAATCTGCCGATGCGGATCATTGCTGGTGATGCCGGTACGGTCACGCAATCGTTATCGTCATCGTCGTTGCCACGCCGGCGGTTTTTCGGTTATCGAGCTGATCGCGATCGTGACGATCGTCGGTATTTTGTTGGCGGTCGGCATTCCGTCCTTTCAGTCACTGATCCAACGCCAGCGATTGACGACGACAGCCAATGCCTTGTTCATGGCGGTCAACCTGGCACGTTCGGAAGCGATACAGCGCGGCACACGTGTCGATCTGGTGCCGGCAGGAGACGGTCATTCATGGAACGATGGCTGGTTGATTTTCGTCGATGCCAACGGCAACCGGCGGCCCGATGCCGGCGAGACCATCGTTTTCACGCATGACCGGGTCGATCGCGATCTGCGCATCACGCCCCGCTTTACCGATTCGAAAGTACAATATATCGCGTTCAACGGCACCGGCCGCACGCGTACCAACGCGAGCCGTTATACGTCGCAATCGGGACACTGGTTGCTGGAACTGGGCACGCAATCGCGCAAGATCGTCATCAATTTTCTCGGTCGTCCGCGCGTCTGCAATCCGCAGTCTGCCGCTGGTTGCTGATCCGAGCAGCTTCTCGTCAATCGATCCTCCGAAAAGAGTCACGTGGAAATTCATAGCGATGTGCAAGGCATGCGCCTTGCGCTGGAACTGGCAGCCAGAGGCATGTTCACCACGACGCCGAATCCGCGCGTCGGCTGTGTCATCGTCAAGGACGATCGCCTGATCGGTGCCGGCTATACGCAGCCGGCCGGCCAGGCACATGCGGAAGTGCAGGCGCTGAACGATGCAGCGGCCAAGGGTTTCGACGTGGCCGGTGCGACCGCCTATGTGACGCTGGAACCCTGCAGCCATTTCGGCCGTACGCCGCCGTGCGCCGATGCCCTGATCCGTTCTCGTGTGGCGCGGGTCGTGGTGGCGATTACCGATCCGAATCCGCTGGTAGCCGGGCAAGGCATCGCCAAACTGGGAGCGGCCGGCATCCAGGTCACGTGCGGCGTGCTGGAAGATGAAGCGCGCGAGATGAACATCGGTTTCTTTGCGCGCATGCAGCGTGGCCGGCCGTGGGTAAGAATGAAAACCGCTGCCAGCCTGGACGGCATGACGGCGCTGCACAATGGCGAGAGCCAATGGATCACCGGCGACGAGGCGCGCGCCGACGGCCATCACTGGCGCGCGCGCGCCTGCGCCGTGCTGACCGGCATCGGTACCGTGATCGAGGACGATCCGCAACTGACGGTGCGCGCGATCGATACGCCGCGCCAGCCGCAGCGCATCGTGGTCGACAGCCGCCTGCAGATCAGCCCGCATGCGCGCGTGCTGGAAGGCGGTGGGACGTGGATCGTCGCCGCGCAATCGCAGCCGGAAAAGGAAAAGATGCTGCGCGATGCCGGGCACGAAGTGATTCTGCTGCCGAATGCCGACGGCAAGGTCGAGTTGCCGGCGCTGATGCAGGAACTCGGCAAGCGCCAGATCAACGAGGTGCATGTTGAAGCCGGTTTCAAGCTGAACGGTTCGCTGATCCGCGAGGGCTGTACCGATGAATTGTTGGTCTATCTGGCGCCGTCGCTGCTGGGCGATGCGCAGCGCATGTTCAACCTGCCGACGCTGGAATCTCTGGAGCAGAAGAAGACGCTGGCTTTCCACGACGTCAAGCAGATCGGTGCGGATTTGCGTATCCTTGCCCGATTCACCTGATTTATTTTTTCATCCGACCTTTTTCATCAAGCCATGTTTACAGGAATCGTTGCCGCCATCGGCAAAATCACCGATATCTCTCCGCTGGGCGACGTGCAGGCCGGGCATCGCCTGACTGTCGACGCCGGCACGCTGCCGCTGGCCGATGTCGCGCTCGGCGATTCGATCACGCTGAACGGCGCCTGCATGACGGTGGTGACGAAGACCGACCGCAGTTTCCAGGTCGACGTGTCGCGCGAGAGCCTGAACTGCACGTCGGGTCTGGATCGTCTGGGCGAAGTGAATCTGGAAAAGGCAGTCACGCTGTCCGAACGACTCGGCGGCCATCTGGTGTCCGGCCATGTCGACGGCCTGGGCGAAGTCGTGAAATTCGAGCCGGTGGGTGAGTCGTGGTTGCTGGTGGTCGCAGCGCCGCAATCGCTGGCACGCTATCTGGCGTTCAAGGGTTCGATCGTCGTCAACGGCGTGTCGCTGACGGTCAACAGCGTGACCGATACGGCGGCCGGCTGCGAATTTTCCGTCAACCTGATTCCGCATACGGTGCAGGTCACGACGCTGAAGCATTTGCAGAAGGGCGCGAAGGTCAATCTCGAAGTGGATCTGATTGCGCGTTACGTCGAGCGGATGCTGCAGTTCTCGGACAAGTAATTTCCTTCCTGCGCAGCACGCATGTGCTGATTCCTTGAGGTATCCGGCGTATTATTTCTTTCTGCACGTATCGTGTGGAAGGGGAGAATATGCCATTGAATTTCATGCGTCGCTTGTCCGGACGTCATCGGACGCCGCGCGCCAACAAGCAGCTCGGCGGTTTTCTTGCGCTGATCGCCGGTGCCGTCAACGCTGGCGGCTTTCTCGCCGTTCACCAATACACGTCGCACATGAGCGGCTTTGTTTCCTCGGTAGCCGACAATCTCGTGCTCGGCAACATGCTGCTGATGCTGGCCGGGCTGGGTTCCATTCTTTCTTTCCTTGCCGGTGCCGCCTGTACGGCGGTGCTGATCAACTGGGCGCGGCATCGCGATCTTCAGGCCGAATATGCGCTGTCGCTGGTGGCCGAAGCGGTGTTGCTGCTGCTGTTCGGCTTTCTTGGCGCACACCTTGAAATCTACATGGCGGTGACGGTACCGCTGACGGTGATCCTGCTGTGTTTCATCATGGGATTGCAGAATGCGATCATGTCCAAGATGTCGAATGCGGAAATCAGGACGACGCACCTGACCGGTGTGATCACCGATCTCGGCATCGAACTGGGCAGGATGCTGTACTGGAATCGTACGCACGGCAAGGACGCGCCGGGCTACGTGGGTGCGCGCAAGCCGAAGCTGGCAATGTTGATCGGCATCCTGGCAATGTTTTTTGCCGGCGGCATCATCGGTGCGCTCGGCTTCAAGCACATCGGCTTCAGCGTGGTGCTGCCGTTTGCATTCGCATTGCTGGCGGTGGCGCTGATGCCGATGCTGGACGACGCCGTTGCACACTATCGTGCGCTGCGTCGATAGGAAGAATCAATTTCAGAAACCAACCTCAAAATCAATGTAGATAATTGAGGCTGAGAGCCAGCACAGAGACTCGGCGCATAGTTAGCGCATAGTCAGCGCGGCAGCATCTTGCGGCGCGTGCTGACGCCGGCATCGACGATAGCCGGGCCGTTGTGCGCATCCTGCTCGCGCCCGGTGCGGAAGACCGAGATCGAACGCAGCAATTGCAGCGTCTGCTCTTCGAGACTCTTGGCCGCCGCTGCGGACTGCTCCACCAGTGCCGCGTTCTGCTGTGTGGTTTCATCCATCTGCGTGACGGCCATGTTGACCTGATCGATACCGTTGCCCTGTTCGCGGGTGGCGGTGGCAATTTCGTTCATGATGTCGGTAACCTGCTGCACCGACTGGACGATCTCGCCCATCGTGGCGATGGCGCTGCCGACCAGTTGATTGCCGGTTTCGACCTTCTGTACCGAATCGTCGATCAGCGTCTTGATTTCCTTGGCGGCACCGGCCGATCGTTGCGCCAGGCTGCGCACCTCGGCGGCGACCACGGCGAAGCCGCGTCCCTGTTCACCCGCACGTGCTGCTTCGACGGCAGCATTCAGCGCCAGGATATTGGTCTGAAAGGCGATGCCGTCGATCAGGCCGATGATGTCGACGATGCGCTTGGCCGACGTGCTGATTTCGTTCATGGTCGCGCTGACGTTCTGCACGGCGCTGCCGCCCTTGCCGGCGACTTCCGACGCCGACAATGTCAGCCTGTTTGCCTGCGATGCGTGATCGGCCGTTTGCTTGACGGTGGAGGCCAGCTCTTCCATGCTCGATGCGGTTTCTTCCAGGCTGGAAGCCTGCGCTTCGGTGCGGCCGGACAGGTCCATGTTGCCGCTGGCGATTTCACGCGTGGCGACATTGATCGACGCCACGTTCATGCAGACATCGCCGATGACGGAGCGCAGATTGATGTTCATCTGCTGGATTGCCTTCTGCAACTGGCCCATGTCGTCCGACCGGTTGGTATCGAAGGATACGGTCAGGTCGCCGCCGGCCATCGTGTTGGCGCCGGCGATCAATGTGCGCAACGGTCCCACGATGGCCTTGTGCAGGAAGAACCAGATGCACAGCGTAAGCAGTGTGCCGATGACGGTTGCGACGACGAAGCTGTTCACTTCGTCCGGTTCAGCGCTCAGGATGGAGAGGCCGCCCATGCCGAGGATCAGCAGATTCAGGATCGCCATGCTGATGCCGATGCGCATGCCGAGTCCGATATTGCGCAATGCGGCGAAGCAGCCGGCCAGGCCGGTTGGAACGATCTGGCCGCGCTTGAAGCGGATGTTGCCGGCATTGCCCGATTTGAAGCGCGCATACAGCGCAGCGGTTTCCTGAATCTGTTCCGGCGAAACCTTGTTGCGTACCGACATGTAGCCGACGACCTTGCCGTTTTCGCGGACGGGTGTAGCGTTGGCCTGCACCCAGTAGAAGTCGCCGTTCTTGCGGCGGTTCTTGATGATGGCGTTCCACGGATGGCCTTGCTTCAGCGTTTCCCATAGATCGGCGAAGGCTTCTTCCGGCATGTCCGGATGGCGCACCAGATTATGCGGTGCGCCCATCAGTTCGCTGTCGGAAAAACCGCTGGTTTCGGCAAAGGCCGGGTTGAAATAGGTGATGCGTCCCTTGGTATCCGTTTTCGAAACGAGTGACGTGCCGTCTTTCAGAACGTATTCGTTATTGGTAACGGGCTGGTTATTGCGCATCGGTCTGGACTCCGTGGAATGTGTGGCGAGATATGCTCGTATGATGGTGTGGCGAGATGTCGGTCGAGCGCGATAATATTAACGCGTGGAAACGAATTTCTTCCTGATGTTGAGTAAGGTAGTCAGGAATTGACTGCCATGCAGTAGGTGATAAGACGACAAGAATATCGATGCAGGACGACATCCGACGCGGAATGCCGTGCGGCAGTGCAAATCCATTAAAATAGCGGGCCTGTTACGAGATAGCCACATGTCCATTTCAACCACCCAAGAGATCATCGAAGAAATGCGCGCCGGCCGGATAGTCATCCTGGTCGACGAAGAAGATCGCGAGAACGAAGGCGATCTGGTGCTGGCAGCGGATTTCGTCACGCCGGAGACGATCAACTTCATGGCGAAGTACGGCCGCGGCCTGATCTGCCTGACGCTGACCGAGGAACGCTGCGACCAGCTCGCGCTGACGATGATGACCGCCCGCAATG
>DATDLO010000418.1:0-4399 GCA_036519215.1 Oxalicibacterium sp. | reverse complement strand
CTGCCGAATGTCACGACGAAAGAGATTTCGCTGTGCCTGTACATCCGCAGCAACGATCTCGGACTCGGCACGCCGTTCAATCTGGCCGAAGGCGCGGCGCTGCTGCACCTGGTCGGCCGCCTGACCGGATACAAGCCGAAGTGGTTCACCTACTTCATCGGCGACGCGCACATCTACGAGAACCATCTGGACATGCTGAACGAGCAGATGCAGCGCGAGCCGTATGCAGCGCCGCAGTTGAAAATCTCGGACCGCATCCCCGACTACGCCGTCACCGGCAAGTACGAACCCGAATGGCTGGACCGGATCGAGCCTTCCGATTTCTCGCTGGAGGATTACCAGCACCACGCGCCGCTGACCGCGCCGATGGCCGTCTGAACGAAAGACCTTCATGTCACAACTGACCCTCGTCGTCGCCGTCGATGCCAACAACGGTATCGGCATCAATAACCAGCTGCCGTGGCACCTGCCGGAAGACCTCGCGCACTTCAAGCGCACTACGTCCGGCCATCCGATCATCATGGGCCGCAAGACCTTCGATTCGATCGGCCGCCCGCTGCCAAACCGCCGCAACATCGTCATCACGCGCAATCCGGACTGGCAGCACGACGGCGTGGAAGCCGTGACGTCGATCGCGGCAGCCAAGGCGCTGGTCGGCGATGCGCCAGCCTTCATCATCGGCGGCGGCCAGATCTTCGCCGACACGCTGGCCGAAGCCGACCGCCTGATCGTTACCCACATCGACAAGGTTTTCGACTGCGACGCCTTCTTCCCGGTCATCGCCCCGGCACAGTGGCAGGAAGTCGCGCGCGAAAAGCACCATTCGGACGCCAACGGCTTCGACTTTTCCTACGTGACCTACGACCGCATTCGCTGACGTTCCGGCCGGATGGACGGAACGGAATCGTCACCGTTTCGTCATATACAACACCGGCGCAACACTGACGACAAGCGATACCGGCAAACTGCCGGTTTTCTCCCCATAATTTCCGCATATCTGCGAAAATTCGCATTCTTTCGGGCGGCCGTCGCCCGGCGCGCGCCTTTCCAGCTGGAGACCTCATGAAATTTCGCTTTCCCATCGTCATCATCGACGAAGATTTCCGTTCCGAGAACACGTCCGGACTCGGCATCCGCGCGCTGGCCGACGCGATCGAGAAGGAAGGCATGGAAGTGCTGGGCGTGACCAGCTACGGCGACCTGGCCCAGTTCGCGCAGCAGCAGTCGCGCGCGTCGGCCTTCATCCTGTCGATCGACGACGAGGAATTCGGCACCGGCTCCTACGAAGATACCGATTACGCGCTGAAATCGCTGCGCGCCTTCGTCGGCGAAATCCGTCACAAGAACGCCGATATCCCGATCTACCTGTATGGTGAAACGCGCACCTCGCGCGACATTCCGAACGACATCCTGCGCGAACTGCACGGCTTCATCCACATGTTCGAGGACACGCCGGAATTCGTCGCACGCCACATCATCCGCGAAGCGAAGTCCTATATGGACAGCCTGTCGCCGCCGTTCTTCCGCGCGCTGGTCGAATACGCCAACGACGGTTCCTACTCGTGGCATTGCCCTGGCCACTCGGGCGGCGTGGCTTTCCTGAAATCGCCGATCGGCCAGATGTTCCATCAATTCTTCGGCGAAAACATGCTGCGCGCCGACGTCTGCAACGCCGTGGAAGAACTCGGCCAGCTGCTGGATCACACCGGCCCGGTCGCCGCGTCGGAACGCAACGCAGCACGCATCTTCAATGCCGACCACTGCTACTTCGTGACGAACGGCACGTCGACGTCCAACAAGATGGTCTGGCACTCGACAGTGGCGCCGGGTGATATCGTGGTGGTGGACCGCAACTGCCACAAATCGATCCTGCACTCGATCATCATGACCGGCGCGATTCCCGTATTCCTGATGCCGACACGCAATCACCTCGGCATCATCGGGCCGATCCCATTGAGCGAATTCTCGATGGAGAACATCCGCAAGAAGATCGAAGCCAATCCGTTCGCACGCGAAGCGAAGAACAAGAAACCGCGCATCCTGACGATCACGCAATCTACGTACGACGGCGTCATCTACAACGTCGAAGTGCTGAAGGACATGCTGGACGGTGAGATCGACACGTTGCATTTCGATGAAGCGTGGCTGCCGCATGCAACCTTCCACGACTTTTACAAGAACATGCACGCCATCGGCAAGGATCGTCCGCGCGCAAAGGAATCGCTGATCTTCTCCACGCAATCGACGCACAAGCTGCTGGCCGGCCTGTCGCAGGCATCGCAGATCCTGGTACGCGAATCGGAAAAGGTGAAGCTGGATCAGGACACCTTCAACGAAGCCTACCTGATGCACACGTCGACCTCGCCGCAGTATTCGATCATCGCGTCCTGCGACGTCGCCGCCGCGATGATGGAAGCACCGGGCGGCACCGCGCTGGTCGAGGAAAGCATTCTCGAAGCGCTGGATTTCCGCCGCGCGATGCGCAAGGTCGAAGCCGAATGGGGCGACAAGGACTGGTGGTTCAAAGTCTGGGGTCCGGACAATTTCTCCGACAACGGCATCGGCTCGCGCGAGGACTGGATGATCCGCGCCGAGGACGAATGGCACGGTTTCGGCAATCTGGCACCGGGCTTCAACATGCTCGACCCGATCAAGGCGACCATCGTCACGCCGGGTCTGTCGCTCGACGGCAAGTTCGGCGACACCGGCATTCCCGCGTCCATCGTCACCAAGTATCTGGCCGAGCACGGCGTCATCGTCGAGAAGTGCGGCCTGTACTCGTTCTTCATCATGTTCACGATCGGCATCACCAAGGGCCGCTGGAACACGCTGCTGACCGCGCTGCAGCAGTTCAAGGACGATTACGACAAGAACCAGCCGATGTGGCGCATCCTGCCGGAATTCGCGCAAGCGAATCCGCGCTACGAGCGCGTCGGCCTGCGCGACCTGTGCCACATGATCCACGACTTCTACAAGGCGTATGACGTGGCACGCCTGACGACCGAGATGTACCTGTCCGACATGCAGCCGGCAATGAAACCGTCCGATGCATTCTCGAAGATGGCGCATCGCGAGATCGAGCGCGTGGCCATCGACGATCTGGAAGGCCGCGTCACATCCATCCTGCTGACGCCGTATCCACCAGGCATTCCGCTGCTGATTCCGGGCGAACGCTTCAACAAGACCATCGTCGATTACCTGCGCTTCGCACGCGACTTCAACGAAAAGTTTCCCGGTTTCGAGACCGACGTGCACGGCCTAGTGACACGGGAGGTAGATGGCAAGCGCGGCTACTTCGTCGATTGCGTCAAGCAATAACAGCGACACAGAAAAAAGGCCTCCCGAATAATCCTCGAATTGTTTCGGGAGACCTCTACATCCAATTGCAGGCACATCAGAGAACGTTCATGGCCCTGCTCGGCATTACTTGCCATGTTGCGACAACTACCGATCGGACAATGCCGCATCATGTTTTCCATACAACAATTAACGACACTTCTCGCCGCGCTCCCTGACCCCGCTTTTATCCTGACGCGGGGTGGTCGCTATGCAGCCATTTATGGCGGATCAGATAGCCGCTACTATCATGATGGCAGTTACCTCATCGGCAAATGCATGCAGGAGGTGCTGCATGAGGAAAAATGCAGCTGGTTCATGACTCAGATTGCCGCAGCCCTCGCTTCTCGCACCCTGCATATTGTGGAGTATGAACTCGCCGCCAGCGATGTGCGCGGCCTGGAAACGGAAGGTCCCGAGCATGTAATCTGGTTCGAAGGGCGTATTCAGGCGTTGGACTTTCTTGTGGATGGTGAAGAAGCGGTTCTCTGGGTTGCCAGCAATATTACGCGCCGCCATCAACTCGAAATTCAGTTGCGCACGCAATGCGAAACGGATCCACTGACCGGATTGATGAATCGCCGCAAAATGCTCGAGATGCTGGCGTTGAACTTTGATATCTTTGATCGCTATAAAACTCCCGCGACGTTAATTATGTTCGATGTCGATGCATTCAAGGACATCAATGACAAACACGGTCATTTGGTGGGCGATAGCGCCTTGCTCTCAATTGCCGCCCTCTGCAAAGAAGAATTGCGCACCACCGATCACGCGGCGCGGTTCGGCGGCGACGAGTTCGTGATCCTGATGCCGCATACACAGAGTAAGGATGCGTCGCTCATCATCGAGCGCGTACGCCAGCGCATCGCCGAAAGCATGCGTAGCCGTGGCATCGTAGATGCCGGCACCATCAGCGGCGGTTTCAGCGAGCTGACTGTCGACGACGCTTCCTACGAGGACGTCATACACCGCGCAGACCAAGCGCTGTACAAGGCGAAACGGGCTGGAGGCAATATGGTTCTTCCTCATACCGATGACTAAAAAACACGATGAAACCACGCAT
>DATDLO010000417.1:0-10514 GCA_036519215.1 Oxalicibacterium sp. | reverse complement strand
GACGCCGGCGGCGTCGTCTTCTACGCCAATTACCTGAAATTCTTCGAACGGGCGCGCACCGAATGGTTGCGCGCCGCCGGTATCAATCAGCAGATCATGACCGCGACCCACGGCGCGATGTTCGTCGTCAAGAGCACCGCGCTCGATTATCATGCGCCGGCACTGCTGGACGATGAACTGAAATTGACTGTCGTAGTCGAAAAGATGGGCCGCGCCTCGGTGCAGTTCGTCCAGCAGGCTTTCCGCCTGGGGGACGGCCGCGAAGAACTGCTCGCCACCGGACGTATCAAAGTGGGCTGTGTGGATGCGCAGCGCTTCCGGCCCAGCGAAATTCCGGCGGAAGTACTCGCAGCCATCCGGCAGCTTGACCGTCCGTAAGAAGCATTGCCACGGTGCGCACCGGCATGGCGCAAAACAAAATCGCTCCTGTCAACCAGTACGCATGCAAATACGTTGCCGGCAACGCGTAGAATGGCGGTTTGACCGTATCCGGCCGGCATCGACCACGACAGGCATCACGATACACAGTACAACACGCGCAGTACAACATCATTGACGACCAACATCGACCTCGCAAGCACAACATGACCGTCACCCAAGACCTCTCCTTCGTCCACCTCATCACCAACGCCTCGGTTCTCGTGCAGCTCGTCATGGTGCTCCTGCTCGGCGTCTCCGTCATGAGCTGGACCTACATCTTCCGCAAGATGTTCACGATCAAGAACGCGCAGGCGCAGACCGAGGAATTCGAGCGCGCCTTCTGGTCGGGCGGCAACCTGAACGCGCTGTATGCCGAAGCCACGTCATCGCGCCGCCGCAGCGACAATGGCGCGCTGGAGCGCATCTTCGAATCCGGCATGAGCGAATTCAACAAGGCGCGCGCCTCGACCGATACGCTCAATGCCAGCGCCCGCCTCGACGGCGCCCGCCGCGCGATGCGTGCCGCCTACCAGCGCGAAATGGATGCGCTGGAATCGCACCTGGCCTTCTTGGCTTCGGTCGGTTCGGTCTCGCCTTATGTCGGTCTGTTCGGCACGGTCTGGGGCATCATGAACGCCTTCCGCGGCCTGGCCAATGTGCAATCGGCCACGCTGGCAGCCGTCGCACCAGGCATCGCCGAAGCGCTGATCGCCACCGCGATCGGCCTGTTCGCCGCGATCCCGGCCGTGGTTGCCTACAACCGCTACTCGCACGACATCGACCGGCTCTCGATCCGCTTCGAGACTTTCGTCGAGGAATTCCTGAACATCCTGCAGCGGCAGGCGCGGTAAGGAGCGGCCATGTCACTTTCCTCCGGAGGCCTGCGCGGCGGACGCACACGCAAATTCAAGTCGGAAATCAACGTCGTTCCCTACATCGACGTGATGCTGGTGCTGCTGATCATCTTCATGGTCTCCGCACCAATGAAGGATCCGGGCGAGATCCAGCTGCCGAATGCGGCGCAATCGACACAGCCGCCGACCGAATACATCCGCATCGACCTGAAACCGGATGCATCGGCGACCATGGTGATCGCCGGCAGCAAGGGCGCACCGCGCAAGGAAACCGCCGCCAACCGTGCCGAGCTGGCGCAGAAACTGCAGGCGCTGCACGCAGACCACCCCGAGATGCCCGTCATGATCGCCGCCGACAAGGAGATCAAGTACGACGAAGTGATCCAGGCCATCTCGGAAGCAAAAAAAATTGGAATCGATCGTGTCGGACTCGCTACCCGATGAACTGCCTTCATGACTGACCGCGACAAGCCTTACTCCGTACCGAAAGAACCCGGCCGCTGGCGTGCCATCACGCTGGCCGCTGCCGTCCACTTCGCATTGCTGTTGTTCTTCTGGATCGGCATCGACTGGCAGAGCGAAACGCCGCAAGCCATCAAGGCCGAGATCTGGGACATGCAGGCGCGCGAAGCCGCGCCGCTGCCGCCCGCGCCGGAACCGAAGCCGGAACCCAAACCCGAACCGAAACCAATCGTGAAGGAAACGCCGAAACCGGAACCCAAGCCGGTCACGCCGCCTCCGCCGAAGGTCGACATCGCGCTGGAACAGGAAAAGAAACGCAAGGAACAGGAACGCAAGGACCAGCTCGCCAAGCAGGAAAAACTCGAAAAAGAGAAGAAACTGAAGGAAGAGCAGGAACGCAAGCTGGCCGAGGAAAAGAAAAAGGCGGAAGAAAAGAAAAAAGCCGAGCTGGAGAAAAAGAAAAAGCAGGACGCCATTGACGCCAAACTGCGCGAGAAAGCACGCGCAGAGGAAATGAAGCGCCTGAGCGGGGCTGTCGGCAGCGGCGGCACCGGCCAGGCTGCCAAATCGACCGGCAGTGGCCGCGCCGACGCCAGCTACATGCAGAAGATCGCTGCGATAATCCGCTCCAACACCGTATTCAACGTGCCGGAAACGCTGAGCGGGAATCCTGCGGTGGAATTCGATGTCGAACTGCTGCCCGACGGTTCGCTGCGCGGCCTTACCATGCGCAAATCGTCCGGTATCCCCGGTTTCGACGAGGCGGTCAAGCGCGCAATCGAGCGTTCGCAACCTTTCCCTAAGGATCAGTCAGGCAACAGACCCGGCCGCCTGACCGTTGTTCACAAACCCAAAGACCAGTGAGACCCATGACACATCTTTCCATCACACGCATGTTCCCTCGCCTGTTCGCCATCGTGGCCGTTCTGGCGGGCCTGTTCGCCGGCAATCTTGCGCATGCCCAACTGCGTGTGGAAATTGCCGGTGTGGGCGCCAACCAGATTCCGGTCGCCATTGCAGCCTTCGGCAACGAATCGATCGCACCGCAACAGGTCAGCGCCATCATCAAGGCCGATCTGCAGCGCAGCGGCTATTTCCGCATCATCGATACGAATGCAGTGCTGACGGAAAATTCGCAGGTCGATCTTGCCGACTGGAAATCGCGCGGCGCGGATGCCGTGGTGGTCGGCAGCGTGCAGAAACTGGCCGACGGCCGCTTCGATGTGCGCTACCGCCTGTTCGATACCGTCAAGGCGGCGCAATTGTCTTCGCTGGCATTGGCGGCACAGCCGCAATTCCTGCGCGTCTCCGCCCACAAGGTGGCCGATGACATCTACGAGAAACTGACCGGCATCCCCGGCATCTTCGCCACCCGCATTGCCTATGTCTCGCGTAACGGCCGCGAATACCGTCTCGAAGTCGCTGATTCCGACGGCCAAGGCATGCAGGTCGCGCTGCGTTCGAACGAGCCGATCATCTCGCCATCGTGGTCGCCGGACGGCACCAAGGTCGCCTATGTGTCGTTCGAAAACCGCAAGCCGGTCGTCTATGTGCAGAATCTGGTCACGCGCCAGCGCAGCGTCGCTGCCAACTACAAGGGCAGCAACTCGGCTCCGGCCTGGTCGCCCGACGGCAGCAAGCTGGCGGTTGCGCTGTCGCGCGGCGGCCTGACGCAAATCTACGTGGTCAACGCCGACGGCACCGGACTGCGCCGCCTCAGCAATTCGTCCGGCATCGATACCGAACCACAATTCTCGGCGGACGGCCAGAGTATCTACTTCACCAGCGATCGCAGCGGCGGCCCGCAGATCTACCGCATGAGCGCTAATGGCGGCGATGCCCGCCGTGTCACCTTCAACGGCAACTACAACATCAGCCCGCGCATCTCGTCCGATGGCAAATCGCTGGCTTACATTTCCCGCCGCGACGGCAAGTTCCAGCTCTATCTGCTGGACCTGACCAGCGGCCAGGAACAGCGCCTGTCAGACACCGTCCAGGATGAATCACCGAGCTTCGCGCCGAACGGCAAATATCTGCTGTACGCTACCAAATCCGGCGGCCGCGGCACCTTGGGCGTGGTTTCGGTGGATGGCCGCGTCAAACAGACGCTGACGATGCAGGCAGGCGACATCCAGGAGCCCACTTGGGGCCCGTTTATGAAATAATGCGGTTGTTTTTCTTACATACAAACACTTCCATTTAAGGGGCATACCATGCGCGCACTTTCTTCCGTTCTGATCCTGTCCAGCGCTATGCTGCTGGCAGCCTGCTCGTCCACCAAACTGGATGACAAAGCTCCTGTCGAGGACCGCGCCGGCGCGGATGCCCGCTCGGTCGGCACCGTCAACGCTTCCGCCGATCCGCTGAACGATCCGCAAGGCGTTCTGGCCAAGCGCAGCGTCTACTTCGACTTCGACAGCTACTCGGTCAAGGGCGAATACCAGCCGGTCGTCGAAAACCACGCGTCCTACCTGAAATCGCACAAGGACCGCAAGGTCATCATCCAGGGCAATACCGATGAACGCGGCGGTGCGGAATACAACCTGGCACTGGGCCAGAAACGTGCGGAAGCCGTGCGCAAGTCGATGTCGCTGCTGGGCGTAGCGGACTCGCAGATGGAAGCCGTTTCGCTGGGCAAGGAAAAACCGAAGGCACTGGGCCACGACGAATCCTCGTGGGCTGAAAACCGTCGTGCCGACATCGTTTATTAATCTCTGTTTCCGATGATTAAAAACATCCTTTCTGCGGCCTTCGTGGCCGCATTTTCTTTGGCGTCGCTGTCAGCGCATGCAGCGCTGTTCGGCGACGACGAGGCACGTCGTGCCATCCTCGAAGTTCGCACCAAGCTGGATTCCAAGGCAGATGCCTCTGCCCTGCTCGATCTCGCGAATCAGAACGAACAGTTGCGCCGCGAAATCGCGCGACTGAACGGACAGATCGAAGTGCTGACCAATGAATTGTCCAATGCACAGCAACGGCAAAAGGACTTCTATACCGATCTCGACAACCGCCTGCGCAAGCTCGAACCGCAGACTGTCAGCGTCGATGGCCAGGATGCACTGGTCGGCCAGTCCGAACAGAAGGATTACGACGCCGCGCTCACGCTGTTCAAGAGCGGCGACTACAAGAAATCCGGCGCTGCCTTCACCGATTTCATCCAGCGCTATCCGCAATCGGCCTATGCACCATCCGCCCAGTACTGGATCGGCAATGCGCTGTATGCGCAGCGCGATTATCGCGATGCAATTTCGGCGCAGCAGACGCTGCTGAAAAAATATCCGGACAATCCGAAGGCCGCCGACGCGATGCTCAACATCGCCAGCTCCTACATGGAACTGAAGGACCGCGCCGCAGCGAAAAAGACTTTGCAATCGCTGGTATCGAAGTATCCGAATGCACCGTCCGCGCAGACTGCAAAGGAACGGCTGGATCTGCTCAAGTAAGCGTGGGCTTTCTCGCTTATCGAGTCACGGCAGGATTGTTAGAATCGCAGCAGTAGAATTGCAGCGAAATTCGTAGCAAAACGGATGACAGCAAAATAAATAAATCGCCCTTTACCGGGCGATTTTGTTTTGGCCGGCATTTTTTCGACGGCAGAGACAAGGCAGCGCGAAGGACCGGGAAAGTTTTGAAGAAAAAGTGGAGAGGTGATTGACACCAAGGATATTGCTTCTCTATAATAGCTGTCTTTCGGGTCGTTAGCTCAGTTGGTAGAGCAGCGGACTTTTAATCCGTTGGTCGCGTGTTCGAGCCACGCACGGCCTACCAAATACAGAGGGTCTGGATCACAAGTCCAGGCCCTTTTTGTTTTCGCGCATATGCCGTTCGTGCATGCTGCTTTTCCTCCAAGTCGTTCGCGCTCCCGCGCTTTCCGAAGAGAATTATTTCCAATCCCCGAAATCGGGATTAGAATATTTTTCCCACACTTCAGTCGGAGAATCGCCATGAGCGCAGCTACCGTGGAAGAACTGGCACAGGAAGTCGCACGAATGAACCGCGCCATCGTACGATGTCTGAACTACCTGGCCGAGGAAATTCCCGAGTCGCGTCGCGGCGATTACATGGTGCTGCTCAACGATGTGCACATCAAGCAGGCTAGACTGGCAAATGCACTGAACACAGACGAAGCGCACGACAAAACCCACGCAGTGGTGCAATAGCAACGCCCCAGTCGCTCAGGAATCATTTCTCCTTTCCGCTGTCCGACTGTGACAAGTGGAGGGCTCCATGGCAAACAGGAAAATCACACCGTTCGAAGCCGAAATGCAGCAGCGTTTCGAAGCCTTGGTCACGTGGGCGCTGGAGAACTGGCCCGACAAGACGCATCCGCTCGCCCACTCGGATTTCGACAAGGTCCGGAAGGACTTGGCAACGCTGGCGGAAGGTGATGCCGACATCGGCGAACGCAATGCCGAAATCCCTGAACCATCGGAAAACGGCCCGCAATATGTCAACAGCAATCCTGCCCCTTGGCCCTAATCCCCTGACACCCACAAAAGTGAACTTTTAGGCAAGAAAATGCCCTAAAGGAATGCTGTTGCCCCATTCCAATCCGAACGGCAGCACACTCCCGTCGGGATCAAAGAGAGGCCACCGCACGCTTCGTTCAACTTGAAAGGAAAATCATCATGAAAAAAATCATTTCCCTCGTGTGCGTTCTTGCAATGGGTTTTATGCTCACTGCCTGCAACACCGTTCAGGGTTTCGGCAAGGACGTGGAACGAGGTGGGGAAAAAGTGCAGGATGCCGCCAACAGCAATTAAGCCAGCCGAATGTAAAAAAGGGCGTGACCATGTCACGCCCTTTTGATTTCTACAGCTTCACAGCTTGCTCGTAGAAATTTCTAAAAATCAGCGCATCGAACTGCATATCGGCCGATGCGCAACTTACCCTGCCCTACTCTCGATCTTTACTTCTTGATCGACAGGTTGTTGACGACGGATTTGACGTCTGCCACCTCGCCTGCAATCTTGCCCGCACGATCGATCTGCGCCTGGTTGGAGACTTCGCCGTTCAAGGTCACCACGCCTTGCGAGGTATCGACGTTCACATCCAGCCCCTTGATGTCGGAATCGGCCAGCAACGCTGTTTTTACCTTGGTCGTGATCACCGTATCGTCGATAACAGCGCCGGCAGACTTGCTTTCCTCTCCTGCAGGCGTCGTATCAGCCGGCATCGAAGATGGCGCAGCCGGTGCGGTTTCCGGTGTCGTAGCAGGTGCAGCCGGACTGCTGCTGCCCGTGGTATCTGCCGGCGCTTCCGTGCGACGTTCGCAACCACTTGCAAACAGCACGGCCAGCAACGCGGCACCGATGGCGATCTTCGAATTGTTCGGCAATGTTTTGATCATGATTTTTCCTTTCTTGGCAAAGAGGATTCTCAAGCCCGAACCGAAATACCCGGCCCGCACATTGAATCGCAATCCGATTTGGCCTGATGCAACATGCCCAAAATCAAATCGGTTATCTTCTTGACCACACTTTTTTCAGAAGGTTCGAAAGGAAATTCCGCACAGAGAAACATTTGGCATGCCGCCGGTAAAACTTACATGGTGCGGAAAATTTTACAGCCAGGAAACACCGTATAACTGGTAATAACTGGTATCACGCCGCCAGCGGCTGCATTCTCTGTAAGGCTTGCAGCAATAAATCCGGATCGCCCAGCGCAAGCTGCCTGGAATCGGACAAGGTCTGGCGGAAACCGCGTGCATGCGGCAGGCCGGACATCAAGCCAAGCATGTGTCGCGTGATGTTGTTGAGTTTCAATCCGCCGCCCTTTTCGCCCTTGCTTCCGTATCGCGCCATTTGCTCGCGAATATAAGGAATCATGGCCCGGATCACATCGCTACGCGAGCGTGGCAACGCATCGCCGCCGTAATAACGCGCGTCGAATTCCGCCATCAGGTAAGGGTTGTGATAGGCCTCGCGCCCCAGCATCACGCCATCTACATGCGCCAGATGCGTATCGATTTCCTGCAATGTCTTGATGCCGCCGTTGACGATGATTTCCAGTTCAGGAAAATCCTGTTTCAGCCGATAGGCGAATTCGTAACGCAGCGGAGGAATCTCGCGATTTTCTTTCGGACTCAACCCTTGCAGGATCGCATTGCGCGCATGGACGATAAAGGTTTCGCAACCCGCATCCGCTACCGTGCCGACGAAATCACGCATAAAATCGTAGGACGTCACATCGTCCACGCCGATACGATGCTTGACGGTGACGTCGACCTGTACTGCGTCACGCATCGCCTTCACGCAATCCGCCACCAGCGTCGACTCTTTCATCAGGCAGGCGCCGAATGCACCTTTTTGCACACGCTCCGACGGACAGCCGCAGTTCAGATTGATCTCATCGTAGCCCCACTGCTCGCCCAGCTTCGCGCTCTTTGCCAGATCGGCCGGTTCGCTGCCGCCAAGCTGCAATGCGACCGGATGTTCTTCGTCGCTGAAATCCAGATGGCGCGGCACGTCGCCGTACAGCAGCGCACCGGTCGTCACCATTTCGGTGTAAAGCCAGGTATGGCGCGTAATCTGCCGATGAAACATGCGGCAATGCCGATCCGTCCAGTCCATCATTGGAGCGACGGAAAGGCGGCGCGACAATTTCTTTTCTTGTTTCATGCAACAGATTCCATTCGATAAAACACCATGAACCACACGGCTCGAGTACAGGCAGAAGTATACGCAAGATGGCCTGTCGATGTCGCCTGCGCGCTGCAATTTCAACCCTGCAATTGCAAACCCTGTAACAGTCCCGAAGGCCGTCAAATCATAATAAGATTGTTGATCTTTCCACTTTCCGGCCTGTGCAATGACCCAGCCTATCAACACCGATCATCTGTGGATGCCGTTCACTGCCAATCGCCAGTTCAAGGACAAACCCCGCCAGCTGGTTTCTGCATCCGGCATGTATTACACGACGGATGACGGCCGCAAGATACTCGATGGTACCGCCGGGCTGTGGTGCGTCAATGCTGGGCATTGCCACCCGAAAATCGTACAGGCAATACAACAGCAAGCTGCCAAACTGGATTACGCCCCGCTATTCCAGATGGGCCATCCGGACGCCTTTGCTGCAGCCAGCGCATTGACGGCCATCACACCGCCGGCACTGAATCGCGTGTTCTTCTGTAATGACGGCTCCGAAGGCGTCGATACGGCACTGAAGATTGCACTCGCCTACCATCGTGCGCGCGGCGAAGCCGGCCGCACGCGCCTGATCGGCCGCGAACGCGCCTACCACGGCGTCGGATTCGGCGGCATTGCGGTAGGCGGCATCGCCGGCAATCGCAAACAATTCGGGGCGTCACTGGCGACGGCGGACCATCTGCGTCATCCGCTCGATCTTTCCCGCAACGCCTTTTCGCGCGGGCAGCCGCCATATGGTGCCGAGATGGCCGATGAGCTGGAACAGCGCCTGTTGGCGCTGCACGATCCCTCGACCGTCGCTGCCGTCATCGTCGAACCGGTACAAGGCTCCACCGGCGCCATCATGCCGCCGCGCGGCTATCTGGAAAAAATTCGCGCCACCTGCGACAAATACGGCATCCTGCTGATCTTCGACGAAGTCATCACCGGCTTCGGCCGCCTCGGTGCACCTTTCGCCGCACAGTATTTCGGTATCGAGCCGGACATGATCGTCTGCGCCAAGGGAATGACGAATGCCGCCGTGCCGATGGGTGCCGTCGTCGTTCACCAGGACATCCACGATACCTTCATGCGTACCATGCCGGAAAACGCGATCGAATTCGCGCACGGTTATACCTATTCCGGCCATCCGCTCGCCGCGGCCGCCCTGCTGGCAACACTGCAGGTCTACCGGGAAGAAAGCCTGTTCCAGCGCGCTGCCGAAATGGCATCCCACTTCGAAGACGCCGCGCACAGCCTGAAAGGCCTGCCGTTCGTCAAGGACATCCGCAACCTGGGCTTAGTGTGCGGCATCGAACTGGAAAGCATCGCAGGCAAGCCCGGCGCGCGCGCCTATGAAGTCTTCAGCAAGGCATTCTGGGAAAAAGGTCTGCTGATTCGCACGACGGGCGACATCATCGCCCTATCGCCACCGTTGATCATCAGCAAGGAACAGATAGCCGAACTGTTCGGCAGCCTGGCCGATATCCTGAAGACGCTGAAGTAATTCGATGCGCTACTGCCGCCCTGAATGAAAAAGACCGCTGTTGCCAGCGGTCTTTTCTTATCGGGCGGAAGGTATTTCGCCGCCGATCATGGCTATGACGGCTTACGCTGCGTCGCGGCTTGCCTTCTTGCGCTCGTGCTCCTTCAGGAAGCGCTTGCGCAGACGAATGCTCTTCGGCGTGACTTCCACCAGTTCATCATCGTCGATGAACTCGACCGCGTATTCCAGCGACAGCTCGATCGGCGGCACCAGGCGCACGGCTTCATCGGTGCCGGATGCACGGACGTTGGTCAATTGCTTGCCCTTGATCGGGTTGACGACCAGATCGTTCTCGCGCGAGTGGATGCCGATGATCATGCCTTCGTAGACCGGATCGTTGTGGTTGACGAACATGCGGCCGCGATCCTGCAGTTTCCAGATCGCGTAAGCGACAGCGGTGCCGTCATCCTGCGAAATCAGCACGCCGTTGCGACGACCGCCCAATTCGCCTTTGCTGTTATCGACCGGTGCGTATGTATCGAACACGTGGCTCATCAAGCCGGTGCCGCGCGTCAGCGTCATGAACTCACCCTGGAAGCCGATCAGGCCACGAGCCGGAATACGATATTCGAGGCGAACACGTCCCTTGCCGTCCGACTCCATGTT
>DATDLO010000416.1:0-2161 GCA_036519215.1 Oxalicibacterium sp. | reverse complement strand
CAGCCATTCGGCAATGCGGCAGCCTTCGACGAAATAGATCAGGTGATAAGGCAAGGATTTGTCGGAACGGCGGCTCATTCTGAACGCCAGTTTCAATCCCGAGAAGAAACGCGCCGGCGATGCCAGCGCCATCTTCGCCATCGAGCGCAACAGGCCACCCATGCCGTCGCGCAACACATAGCGCGTGCGTTCGCGTTCGCTGAAATCCTCGGCATCGACCAGATCGCCTTCCCAGCCGCGTAGCGCGAGACGTTGCACGCGTATGCCCTGGCGTTCCAGCGCCAGGATTTCGCGCCGGATGAAGCTGTGGCTGACCTTCGGATATTGATTGATCAGATAGGCGATATGCATGTTCAGGCGATTCCTTTCAGCGGCACGACATTCACATCGACATTCATGTGGTCGATGCCGTGCGATTTTTTGCTCAGCTGTTCTTCCGATATTTCATTCGTCGATTCATCGCCACACGTGACGAGTGGGACGATGCGTGCCGGCACACCGACCGCGGTTGCGCCATCCGGCACATCCTGCAGCACGACCGACAGCGCACCGATGCGACAACCGTTGCCGATACGTACGCCGCCCAATACTTGCGCATAGGCGCCGAATTCGACGTCATCACCGATCACCGGCACCGGCCCGTCTTCTTCACGGTTGCCTATCGTCACGCCCTGACGCAAGGTGCAGTTCGCGCCGAGCGTCGCCTGCGGGTGCAGGAAAATTCCGCCGAAGTGCCAGATGCGCAAGCCCGGCCCGATCATTGCCGATTTCGGCAGGCTGATACCGGTCACCGTTTCCGCTGCGCGAAACAGCAGCCAGTACCACGATGTCAGCATCCGCCGCACGATGCCGGGCGGCCGCCTGTCCACACGGCGGCCGAAGCGATACACCCACAGTGCCCACAACGACTGCTCCTTCAGCAGCGGACGGCGCATCCCGCAACGCTGCAGGTCAGCCTGCCAGTCAGGGTCACGTGCCGTCGACATCGATCGTTACTCCTGCAACAGCAGTTCGCCGCGCACGGTGGACGGCTGGTTGACACCGCTGATCGCCCACACGGTGACGATCGCGTTGTTTGCCGGCCATGCGAAGGTCTTCGATTCGCCGTTCGCCAGTTCGCCGCTGTCGAAATGCAGCGGCAGGCCGGACGGATCACGCACCTGCAGCTTCAGCTTTGCGCCGCCGGTGGTGATCGCGGAGACGCGATACGTCTTGCCGGTTTGCGGCAGCGACCACGTGATTCGGTTCAGGCCGCGCGACGAATAATTGACCTGCGTCACACGCGAGGCCGATGCGGGAAACACGACAGCCTGCTGCCATGTATCGAACACACCGAGCGGTCCGCCCGCGTATTGCTGCCACGGACCGCGCATCGAAAGCAGGTTGAATTTCTTCGGTGGCGTGAACGCCTGGCCATTGCCGTCGACCCAGCCCTGCGCCGAAGTCACCTGGCGCAACGCGGCGCGGATGCGATCCAGATCGTTGGCCACCGCCGTGTTCCAGCCGCCGCTGTGCAGGTCGTACTTCGCACCGTTTTCCACATAGATGAAGAACGGCGTGCCGCCATTGCGATCGACGACATAGGCACCGTAGGTCTTCAGCGTCTCGGCCACCTTGCGCAGCGCCGGGCTGCTGATCTTCGAGGTGTCGTAGTTCGGCGGCAGCATCATCAATGCGCCTTCCGGAATGCGGCCGGTGTTGGCGGTTGCGGCGCTGGTATCGGCGGATGTCGCCGGATAGATGTAAGTGGGATTCGGCGACAGCCCGGTGAATGTCAGCGACATCGCCAATGCGTGGCGGTACATGGTGTCGCCGTCATCGATCTCGTGCTTGCGGATCAGGCCGCCGGAAGTCGGCACGCCGGCTGCGCGCGAGCCCTGGAAGTAATGCGCCGGATCGCCCCAGCCGCGGCCGTTCAACGGCGTCCATGCGTATTGCGCGGCAACCCATTTTCCGTTGAGGTTCTTCAGTTGCCAGAACGAGTGCACAATTCCGGTAACCGGATCGACAATGTCGGCATGGCCGTCGCTGGCGGTCGCCGCCTTCACGTCGGCCGGCCAGCGCGGAATCGTCACATCATGATTGGTGCCTGCATCCGGATCCCACAATCCCTGTGTATTCGGCAGGCCGCTGACCGTCACCGACGCATCGCCCTGCTTCG
>DATDLO010000415.1:0-2156 GCA_036519215.1 Oxalicibacterium sp. | reverse complement strand
CGCCATGTGGGCGGCGTGGATGAGGCGTTCGAGCTGGCCGGCTTCGAGCGGATCGGGACGGAAGTGGCGCATGTCGCGTCGTTCACAGATGGCGCGATAGACGGCGTCGATGTCGGCGGCCGGGAAGGCGTGGGCGCTTTTGTGTAAATTCTTTGGCTTGTTCATGCCCGCCATTATCGTCGAACGCGACGACACAGGCGGACATGGGCAGGTTTATTCCACGGTGCAGACGATGCAGTTGCGGCCCTGCTGCTTGGCTTGATAAAGCTGCTTGTCCACGCGCGTGATGAACTGGATGCGGTCGTCGTTATCGTTCGGGATGATGGTGCCGACGCCGAGGCTGACGGTGACCTTGTTGGTCACTTCGGATTTTTCGTGCGGGATGTGCGCGCCGCAGATCAGGTTGCGGCAGCGTTCGGCAATCATCGCGGCGGACGTCGCATCGGTTTCCGGCAGCACGAGGATGAATTCCTCGCCGCCGAAACGGGCGAAGAAATCACGCGAGCGGCGCGTGGCGGAGGCGAGGATTGCGGCGACGCGCTTCAGGCAATCGTCGCCCTGGATGTGGCCGTAATGATCGTTGTACTGCTTGAAGTAATCGATGTCGAACATGATCAGCGACAGCGGCTGGTGATTGCGGCGTGCGTTGATCCATTCGATCTCGAACGTGTTGTCGAAATGGCGGCGGTTCGCCACGCCGGTCAGGCCGTCCTTGAACGACAGCGCTTCCAGTTTTTTCTGCATATCGATCAGCTTGGCTTCGGTCTTCTTGCGTTCGCTGATGTCGAACATGAAGCCGATCAGCGCATCGACTTCGCCGGCTTCGTTGCGCATCACGTGGACGACGTCGCGTATCCAGACGTAGTTGCCGTCTTTCGTCAGCGCGCGGTAATCGGCTTCATGGTCGGTGCCGGATTTGGATTGCGAGACGCAGAAGTTGACGACCCATTCGCGGTCTTCCGGATGCATGCGTTCGGCCCAGTCGTTGGCGCTGGTCCAGCTGCCTTGCGGCCAGCCGAGCAGTTCCTCGATCTGCGGGCCGATGTAGGCGAAGGTCATGCTCTTCCAGTCGATCTTCCACGGAATGGCTTTGGTGGATTCGAGCAGGGTTTTGTAGACGGCGCTGTCGTTTGCCATCTGCGATGCGATATCGGCCATGTTTTGAATCGTTGTTGAATGTGTTGGCCGTCGTGCTGCGGCAAGTACGAATAATGCTGCAAGGAAACTGTGTCGAGGAGACTGTAGCACGGCCGTGCGTGCCGGCGCGCAGGGTGTGGCCGCGATGCGACGTTCGCTTGTCTGTTTGAAAATCCGTTCGCGAATCTGTTTGAGAATCCGGCTTTGAGTCCGGTCGGATTCAGGCTTCGGACAGGATGCAGAAACCGCTGATGCCCAGCAGCACGCCGAACAGGTCGATCGTGGCGTTCTGGCCCAGCAGCATGTCGCCGGGCGAGCAGGTGACGGTGTGTTCGATGACGTCCATGTTGAACAGGCAGAGCAGCGTTTCGTCGCCTTCCTTGCCTTGGTATCGACGGCGAAAGGCGAGCACGCCGTGCGGCGACGGCAGTAGCGTGATGTCGCCATGCAGCAGCGCCGGATGCGCGCGGCGGAAGGCGATGGTCTTGCGGTAGAACTGCAGCACCGAATGCGGATCGGCTTCCTGCTTCTCGACATTGATCGCGCGATGTTCTTCGCTGACCGGCAGCCACGGTTCGACGCGGCTGAAACCGCCGTGCAGCTTGTTGTTCCACGGCATCGGCGTGCGGCAGCCGTCGCGGCCCTTGAATTTGGGCCAGAAGGATTTGCCGAAAGGGTCCTGCAGCCTTTCGTATGGCACCTCGGCCTGCGGCAGGCCCAGTTCCTCGCCCTGGTACATGCAGATGTCGCCGCGCATCGAAAACAGCAGCGCCAGCATTTCCTTGGCGGTTTGCGCGCGGTCGCGGCCGTTGAGCCAGCGCGTGGCGACGCGCGGCTTGTCGTGATTGCTGAGCGCGTAGCAGGCGCGGCCGGGGGCGACGATATTGTTTTCCAGTTCGGTGATGACGTCGCGCGCGCGCTGGGCGCTGCTGTCCGGTTGCATCATCGCGAAGCTGTACGCGGAATGCAGGCGCTTGCCTTGCGTGTATTGCCCCATCAGCTTGATCGGATCGTAGCCG
>DATDLO010000414.1:0-2232 GCA_036519215.1 Oxalicibacterium sp. | reverse complement strand
AGACCAGCCACGCGATGCCGAGATAGGTTGCCGCCAGTGCCGCCTGCAGGAACGGCTTGGCGCCATCGGAAACGCCGACGTAGTCGGTATAGAACACCACGCTGATCGCGGCGGCCAGCACCAGGCCGACCATGCTGATGCGCATGAACCAGCGATCGCGCTGCGTGAATTCCTTGTCGCGGATCACGGCCAGCACGACGGCGCCAAGCGCACCCATCGCGCCGCTTTCGGTCGGCGTTGCGATACCCAGCATCATCGTGCCCAGCACCATGAAGATCAGCACGGCGGAAGGGATGATGCCGCGCAGGCATTTGCGCCACAATGCCCAGCCGCGCAGCGTGATGTCTTCCTTCGGTACGGCCGGCAGCCAGTCCGGCTTGATGCGCGACAGCAGGAAGGTATAGGCGACGAACAGCGCAATCTGCATCAGCGACGGGCCCCATGCACCGAGGTACATGCTGCCGACGTCGGCGCTGGAGGTTTGCGTGCGCAGCTGATCGGACAGCACCACCAGCACCAGCGACGGCGGCACCAATTGCGTGATCGTGCCGGACGCGGCCAGCACGCCGGTCGTGTAGCGCACGTTGTAGCGGTAACGCATCATCACCGGCAGCGAGATCAGCGCCATCGTGATGACCTGCGCTGCCACGGTGCCGGTGATCGCACCCAGCACGAAGCCGACCAGGATCACCGCATAGCCGAGACCGCCGCGGATCGGGCCGAACAGCTGGCCCATCGAATCCAGCATCTCTTCGGCCAGCCCGCATTTCTCGAGGATCGCCCCCATGAAGGTGAAGAACGGAATCGCCAGCAGCAAGTCGTTGGCCAGCACGTTGCCGAAGATGCGTTGCGGCACCGCCTGCAGATAGTTGACGCCGAAGAAGCCTTCCTCGATCGAGATGAAGCCGAAGAACAGGCCGAGGGCCAGCAGCGAAAAGGCGACCGGAAAACCGATCAGCATGAAGAGGACAAGGCCGCCGAACATCAGCGGCGGCATGTATTCGACTGGAATCATTGGACCGGCCTTTCGTACTTCGATTCGATGGTAATGAGGCCGCGCAGGGCCGCGATGCGTTTGATCAGTTCGGAAATGCCCTGGAATATCAGCATCGCAAAGCCGACCGGCACAATGAACTTGATCGGGTAACGAGCCAGGCCGCCGGCATTACTGGATTGCTCCAGGATGTCCCACGACGGCATGAACAGCGAAACCCACGACAGGTAGGAGAACAGCACGCAGGCAGGCAGCAGGAAGAAGATGATGCCGAAGATGTCGATCCACAGGCGGCCGCGTTCGGACACGTTGCCGTATACAAGATCCACGCGTACGTGTTCGTTGCGCTGGAAGGTGTACGAAGCGCCCAGCATCACGGCGGCGCCGAACAGGTACCACTGCAGTTCGAGCGCCCAGTTGTTGCTCCAGTCGAAACCGTAGCGGATCAGTGCATTGGTCGCGCTGATCAGGCAGGACAGCAGGATCATCACATTGGCCACACGGCCGATGCGTTCGCCGACCCAGTCTATCCCGCTGGATAGCCGCAGCAACGTATTCATCGAAAACTCCTCCTTTTGTTTCTTTGGCAAGCCGGCACGAAAGGCCGGTTTCGCGGAATGTATCACTCCATGGCCCGCCGAGTATCAGTAATGTGTAATACGACGGACCGAGGCGCAGATTGTACTTTTTCATGCCGGAAATGGCTGTTGAAACTTTTTTGCCACAACCGATAAAAATCGCTTGCAATTAAGTAGCACGCTATTTATTATTCGACTCATGAAATCGAAATCAGCCAAATCCGCCGGCACGGCAGTTGAGACGACCAGCAAGGCCGATGTGCCTAAGCTGGACAACCAGCTGTGCTTTGCGCTGTATTCGACTTCGCTGGCAATGAGCAAGGTGTATCGCCAGCTGTTGCCGCAACTGGGCCTGACGTATCCGCAATACCTGGTGATGATGGTGCTGTGGGAGCGGGACGAATTGACGGTATCGGATATCGGCGAACGCCTGTTTCTCGATTCGGCGACGCTGACACCGTTGCTGAAACGGATGGAGGTGGCAGGGCTGGTCAGTCGTACCCGAGCCGCCAGCGATGAGCGTCAGGTCATCATCGCGTTGACGCACGAAGGCGATGCCTTGCGCAACAAGGCAGCGGCCGTGCAGGACAGTGTGTTTTGTGCGACCGAATGCAGTATCGACGAAGTGCTGGCGATGAAGGGGCAGTTGGAAGTATTGCG
>DATDLO010000413.1:0-2994 GCA_036519215.1 Oxalicibacterium sp. | reverse complement strand
GCCGGCACCATCGCGCGCGCGATGCTGGATAGGCGCTCGACCTGAACGCGGCACGCGTGTATCTTGCAGGCATGCATGTCGTGCGCGAAGCTGCCGTGTCGGTGCCGTTGTGTCCAATCTCTGTCGATGCTTCATCCTTTCGCGAAAGGTGGTCGCCATGTTTACGCACTCGCCGGAAAACCAGGGTTGGCTGCGCAACAAGTGGCAGGCGCTTGTCACTTCGGTGCAGGCACAGCCCGCTGCTTCCGATGCAGTCTGGGATGAACTGATCCGCCATTATTCCGAACCGCATCGCGCCTATCACAACCTTTCTCACGTGATGACGCTGCTGCGTCATGCGGAAACGCATCACCACCAGATCAAGCGGATGGAAACGGTGGAATTCGCTATCTGGTTCCACGACGTCATCTACGATACGCATCTGAAGGACAACGAGCGGCGCAGCGCGGAGTGGGCCCGGCGCGCGATGATTGCGATGCAGATCGACGAGCGGCACATCCCGCCTGTCATGGAATGCATCGTCGCCACCGAGCGGCATGAAGTCGCATCGTCGCAGATCGCCGATCTGCCGCTGTTTCTCGATTTCGACCTGGCCATCCTTGGCACGCGGGAAGAAATCTACAGGCAGTACAGCGAAGTGATCCGCGCCGAGTACAGCTGGGTGCCGCTGGCCGAATACAAGGTCACGCGCGGCAGTTTCCTGCAGCGCTTCCTTGAACGGCCGGCACTGTTCTTCACGACCGCCATGCCGGACGGCCATGAACATCAGGCCAGGATGAATCTCGAATCGGAATTGCGCGAGCTTGCGCAAAGTTGAACAAGGCAATTGCAACATGACGACAAACGCATCGGAAAACACATCGCAAAATGCATCGTCCGGCCCGCTGGCCGGCATCAAGGTTCTCGAACTTGGCACGCTGATTGCCGGTCCGTTCTGCTCGCGCATGCTGGCCGAGTTCGGTGCCGATGTCATCAAGATAGAAACGCCTGACGGCGGCGACCCGTTGCGCCAGTGGCGCGTGTTGAAGGACGGCACTTCGCTGTGGTGGAGCGTACAGTCGCGCAACAAGAAAAGCCTGACGCTGAACCTGAAGGATGCGCGCGGACAGGAAATCGCACGCAAGCTCGCGTTGGATGCCGACATCATCATCGAGAACTATCGTCCCGGCGTGCTGGAGAAATGGTCGCTCGGCTACGAACAGTTGAAGATGATCAATCCGGCAACGGTGATGGTGCGCCTGTCCGGTTTCGGCCAGACCGGGCCGATGAAGGACCAGCCGGGTTTCGGTGCGGTCGGCGAATCGATGGGCGGGCTGCGCTACGTATCGGGGTTTCCCGATCGTCCGCCGCTGCGGGTGGGAATCTCGATCGGCGATTCGCTGGCGGCACTGCATGGCGTGATCGGCGCGATGATGGCGCTGCGCCATCGCGACGTCACCGGCGGCCGCTGGAACGGCAAGACCGGCGATGATTGCGTGGCAGGGCAGGGACAGATGGTGGACGTGGCGCTGTACGAATCCGTCTTCAACGTGATGGAATCGCTGGTGCCGGAATACGATGTCGCCGGCGTCGTGCGCGAACGCACCGGCGGTGCGCTGCCCGGCATCGTGCCGTCGAATACCTACACGACCGGCGACGGCGAGAACATCGTCATCGCGGGTAATGGCGATGCGATCTTCAAGCGCCTGATGCTCGCCATCGGCCGCGACGACATGGCCAACGATCCGCAACTGGCACGCAACGATGGCCGCGTGCCGCGTACGGCCGAGATCGACGAAGCGATCCAGTCATGGTGCGCGACGCAGACCATTGCCAGTGCGCTGGATACGCTGAAGAAAGCCGATGTGCCGGTCGGCAAGATATATTCGGTGCGCGACATGCTGACCGATCCGCAATTCCTCGCGCGCCGCATGTTCGAGCAGCATGCATTCGCCGACGGTTCGCCGGTCAAGCTGCCGGCGATCACGCCCAAGCTGTCGGCCACGCCGGGCGAGACGCGCTGGCTGGGGGCGCAACTGGGGCAGCATACCGACGAGGTGCTGCAATCGCTGGGATTCGATGCACAAGGCATCGCCACGCTGCGGTCTGACGGCGTGGTGTAAAGGATGTTGTGCAAGAGGGGAATACACGAATGAATCGTCATTTCTGGAAACAGTTTGCGATCGCGCTGGCCCTGTTTCTTCTGGGCTACTGGTCGTTTAACGGTCTCTTCGGTTAGCGAGGCATGCAGATTCCGGCTTCTGCTGATGCCGGAAATCTGTTTAAATGGGTTTCCCTGCCGTTCAGGCATCGCCGGGCTGCTGCAGCCGGAAGTGCCGGGAAATTTTCTTCACTTGAAAAGGAGGATCAGATGGGTATTCTGAGCACGATTTTCAGCAAGATTTTTCCATCCGCCAAGGCAGAGCCGCCAGCTGCAACATCGACTGCAACAACGGCATCGACATCCGCTCCGGCAGCAACTGCTGCTCCGGCTGCGGAACCGGTCGATGTCACTGCGATCCTGAACGATCTGGCTGCGAAAAATCCGCAGAAGCTGAACTGGCGAACCTCGATCGTCGATCTGATGAAGCTGCTCGACCTCGACAGCAGTTTGACGGAGCGCAAGGCCCTGGCGCAGGAACTCGGTTACAAGGGCGACATGGGCGATTCCGCAACGATGAACATCTGGCTGCACAAGCAGGTGATGATCAAGCTGGCGGAAAATGGCGGCAAGGTACCGGACGAATTGAAATAATCCATCTGCCGCTGGCAGGAATCGGGTATCGCTTCCGGGCGGTATCCGATTTTTTTACGCCTGCGCCATTCAGAAGCGCACACCGCCGGTCCAGATCGCACCGGCCGTACCGAACACGATGATTTCGGTGCAGAGCTGCTTGTAGCAGTAGCCGACCGCGGGCAGTACGGCAGGAGCCGTACCGTATTTGTTCAGCGGGATCTTGTCCTGGTATTCATCCTTGTAGCCGTGAATCAGGCCGCCGACGATCTTGACGTAGG
>DATDLO010000412.1:0-2389 GCA_036519215.1 Oxalicibacterium sp. | reverse complement strand
GAAGAAGGCGATGTGGTCGACCTGCAGCTGCAGCGCGTGTGGATCGTCGACGGCAACGGCAAACAGGTACCACGCGAAGTGAAGACCGTGCATGCCCACACCGGCGCTGTCGAGCTCGGCCCGTATCGCCATTACATGCAGAAGGAAATCTTCGAACAGCCGCGCGCAATCGCCGATACGCTGGAAGGCGTTGAAGCCATCATGCCGGAAATTTTCGGCGACAAGGCCTACGGCATCTTCAAGAAAATCGATTCGCTGCTGATCCTCGCCTGCGGCACCAGTTACTACGCCGGCTTGACGGCCAAGTATTGGATCGAAGCCGTGGCCGGCATCCGCGTCGATGTCGAGATCGCCAGCGAATACCGCTATCGCGACAGCGTGCCGAACCCGAATGCGCTGGTCGTCACGATCTCGCAAAGCGGCGAAACCGCCGACACGCTGGCCGCGCTGCGCCATGCGCAATCGCAAGGCATGCAACACACGCTGACGATCTGCAACGTCTCCACCAGCGCGATGGTGCGCGAATGCGAACTGGCCTACATCACGCGCGCCGGCGTCGAAGTCGGCGTCGCGTCGACCAAGGCATTCACGACACAGCTGGCCGCACTGTTCCTGTTGACGCTGACATTGGCGCAAGTGAAGGGACGGTTGAGCGACGAACAGGAAGTCGCCTACCTGAAGCAGATGCGTCATCTGCCGGTCGCAATCACATCCGTATTGGCGCTGGAACCGCAGATCATCGCCTGGGCCGAAGCCTTCGCACGCAAGGAAAACGCGCTCTTCCTCGGCCGCGGCCTGCACTATCCGATCGCACTGGAAGGTGCGCTGAAGCTGAAGGAAATTTCGTACATCCACGCCGAAGCATATCCGGCCGGCGAACTGAAACACGGCCCGCTGGCGCTGGTGACGGAAGAAATGCCGGTCGTCACCGTCGCCCCCAACGATTCGATGATCGAGAAGCTGAAGTCCAACATGCAGGAAGTGCGCGCGCGCGGTGGCGAACTCTATGTATTTGCCGATGGCGATTCGCGCATCGCGTCGGACGACGGCCTGCACGTGATCCGTCTGCCGGAACACTATGGCCTGCTGTCGCCGATCCTGCATACGGTACCGCTGCAACTGCTGGCCTATCACACGGCGCTGGCACGCGGCACCGATGTCGACAAGCCGCGTAATCTGGCGAAGTCGGTGACGGTGGAATAACATGTTATCCGTCTCTGTGCTTGGGGATCCGACTTCTCGCACTTGATGCGATTTGGATGTCCACTTTCGGCCAAAAGCGGGCACCCTAAAACAACGGAAATTCCTGGACCGCTACATTAAAGCGTAGAAGAGCGCGCAATTACACCTTCGCCAAACCCCATGCAGCTTGCACGCCACTGTTGGCGCGTCAGTCCATGAACAAGCAGACATAGCCCGTTCGTGATCAGGTACGAAAATACAGTCTTTCAGGTGCCTATACCGCTTACCCCATGACGGGAGACAGCCCATGAAAGTCCACCACGCCCCCGTCACGATTCACCCAGCAATAATGCAACGGAACAGTCTGCCCTCTGCGCAGCGGATTGCGCGTGCAATATCGCGCGTAGGCGGGATCGACAAAACGATACGGAAGATGCTCGTCGCGTCCGGCCGTGATTCCCAGGCGCGTCGTCTGGATCAGCATTTCCGGCGATTCGCCCACATCGTCGACAAAGAGTTCTGCAGGGTCGAAGGTGCGCGCATCCCAGTCCGGCACGCGCAGCGCCAATGCGCGGCAAAGCAACGTCTGTCCCGCGCAAAGCCGATGCAGCGGCCGCACCCCGCCGCCGGTATCGGGATTTTTCGCCTGCATAGCTGCCAGCGCTTCCGGTCCCGCAATCGCGTCTATCCACGGGTATCCCGCTTTGATCAGGACTGAATTGCCGGCGCCTGCCGCACCGATATTGAATGAATCGCCGCCGCGCGAGTAGTACATGTAGATGGTGCCGCCGTGTTCCATGAACAGGGCGCGCCGCTTGTGCGTGTAGCCCAGCGATGCATGGCTGCCGCGGTCGTCCAGGCGATAGGCTTCGGTTTCGATGATGCGCGCGGACAGCCACTGGCCTTTCCAGCGCCGGCGCAGCACCTTGCCGATCAGCGCACGTGCCAGCGCGGGACTGTCGCGATCGAAGAAAGCCTGGTCCAGCATGTGAAACCGCGCATCGCCCGCTTCCGCCTTATGCATATCGTTTTTCATAGCAACTGTCTTTCTTCGTCTTCATTATCTGATTCAATTGCCTAATGTTGAGTACCGCTCAGTCGGCCGCATCCGTCTTGCGCATCATCTCTCCCGGCGTCATGCCCATCACCTGACGGAAGGCATGACTGAACGCGGCCACACTGCTGAAGCCGAGCTGCGCCGCCAGCC
>DATDLO010000411.1:0-7708 GCA_036519215.1 Oxalicibacterium sp. | reverse complement strand
CGGATCGCGGCGCCACTGCAACACCGCGAGGTACTGTCGACACGACATCTGCATCTCAGTGATGCTGGAGTAAAGCTGCGCGCCGGGGCACGGTTGAATCAATGCATCTAACTCGTCATACGAAATCGGCCGTCGTCGGCTGATTCCGCAGCTGACACCTCGCGCGTGCAGGACGGCATACCCATGACCATTTCCTTTCCGTCACGTTTTGCCAACCATAGCTGCATCGTTTACCATGGCGCCTGCGATCGCCTGATGCCTCAGCAGATCGCGTCTCCACACACTTTCCGCATACCGATGTAGTTCACGCCTTTCCGCTGCCATCTCCCATTGTCTGTTCCGCGTGTAATCGTTCGCGCAGAACGGACCTGGCACTTCCTCGCATCCGCGCGATGCGATATGCACATGATTACCCTCGATGCTTGCAATGCGGCCTTTGCCGCCCATTGCCGCATCGATCATTCCGACTGCTACCGATGAAATACCCCTCACTGCGGGAACAATGGTTCTCGAACATCCGTGCCGACATTCTGTCCGGCCTCGTCGTTGCGCTTGCACTGATTCCGGAAGCGCTGGCCTTTGCCGCGATCGCCGGCGTCGATCCGCAGGTCGCGCTGTATGCCGCCTTCGTCATTGCCGCCGTGTCGGCGATCGCCGGCGGACGGCCGGCAATGATTTCCGCGGCGACCGGCGCGATTGCGCTTCTGGTCGTCAATCTCGTCAAGGATCACGGCGTCTCCTATCTGCTGGCGGCAGGCATTCTTGCCGGTCTGTTGCAGATCGCCGCCGGCCTGTTGCGCCTGGGTGCGCTGATGCGTTTCGTATCGCGCTCGGTGGTCACCGGTTTCGTCAACGCACTGGCTATCCTGATTTTCCTCGCTCAGTTGCCGGAACTGAATCACGGTCCGCTCGTCTGGGCCATGGTGGCGGGCGGCCTGGCAATCATCTATCTGCTGCCGCGTCTGACGAAAGCCGTGCCATCGCCGCTGATCTGCATCGTCTTGCTGACCATTGTTGCCGTCTATTTCCAGTTGCCAGTACGTACCGTCGGCGACATGGGCGCGTTCCCCGACAGTCTGCCGTCCATCGCGTGGCCCGCCGTGCCGATGACGATGGAAACACTGCAGATCATCCTGCCGTATTCGCTGGCCATCGCCGTGGTCGGCCTGCTCGAATCGCTGATGACGGCAGCCATCATCGACGATTTCACCGACACGCCCAGCGACAAGAACCGCGAATGTCGTGGGCAGGGCATCGCCAACATCGCCGCCGGCATGGTCGGCGGCATGCCGGGTTGCGCGATGATCGGGCAATCGGTCATCAACGTGCGCTCCGGGGGCCGCGGACGGCTTTCCACTTTTCTCGCCGGCATCTTCCTGCTGATCCTGGTCGTCTTCCTCGGTCCGTGGGTCAAGCAGATTCCGATGGCGGCGCTGGTCGCCGTGATGGTGATGGTATCGATCAGCACGTTCAGTTGGCGTTCGCTGAAGAACCTGACGTTGCATCCGACCACTTCGTCGATCGTGATGCTGACCACCGTGATCGTCGTGGTCGCCACACACAATCTCGCCATCGGCGTCGGTGCTGGCGTGCTGTTGAGCGCCCTGTTCTTCGCGTCGAAGGTGCGCTCGGTACTGGACGTCACGTCGTCGCTGAGCGAAGACGGTCATACGCGCCGCTACCAGGTGCGCGGCCAGGTGTTCTTCGCATCGTCCGAAGCGATGGTTAACGAATTCGATTTCAAGGAAACGGTTCCTGCCGTGCATCTGGATCTGTCGCACGCACACTTCTGGGACATCACCGCGATCGAAGCGCTGGATCGCATCGTGTTCAAGTTCCGCCGCAACGGCATCGCTGTCGAAGTCAGCGGACTGAATCGCGCCAGCGCAACGATGGTCGAAAAATTCGCCACGCATGACAAGACTGGCGCAGAAGGAGCCGTGGCCGGACACTGACGATAGCCATATTGCGGGAAGGGATATTGCGGCGCCGCCAGCAGCTTTATTGCATTAGGACTACCATGCGTGCTCCGCATCTCGTCCCCTGTTTTTCATGGCCTCCTCTTCCGCCTCTTCTTCCACCGGCAGCCAGCTCGGCGCTGCCGGACTTACCGTTCTTCTTGCCGGACAACTGCTGCCGCAGATCGACTTTTCCATCGTCAACGTCGCACTCGACGCAATCGCACAAACCTTTCATGCGAGTGCGACCGAACTGGAACTGATCGTCGCCGTCTACGGCGTCGCCTTCGCAGTCTGCCTGGCGATGGGCGGCCGCCTCGGCGACAACTTCGGACGGCGGAAGCTGTTTTTATGGGGCGTGCAGGTATTCGGCATCGCCTCGCTGCTGTGCGGCCTTGCCGGCTCGATCTGGATGCTGCTGTTCGCGCGCATGCTGCAGGGCGTCGGCGCAGCGTTGATCGTGCCGCAGATCCTGGCGACGATCCACGTCGGGCTGTCCGGCCATGAACACTCGCGTGCGATCGGCTACTACGGCGCGATCGGCGGATTGGCTTTCATCATCGGCCAGGTATTGGGCGGCTTTCTCGTCTCGGCCGACATCGCCGGGCTGGGCTGGCGCAGCGTGTTCCTGATCAACCTGCCGATCTGCGCGGCATTGCTGATCGCAACGCCGCGCTGGATTCCGGAAACGAAGCGCGCCACGCGCACCGACATCGACTGGTCCGGCACCACGCTGCTGGCAATGGTCATCGTCAGCCTGCTGCTGCCGCTGGCGCTTGGACCGGTACGGCACTGGTCATGGCCCTACATCGCCCTGTTGATCGCAGTGCCGCCGCTGCTGGCCTGGCTGTGGCGCGTCGAACGCAATGAAGAACGGCGCGGCGCCCATCCGTTATTGCCGCCGGCTTTGCTGCGCATTCCGAGCACGCGCTTCGGCCTCGTGATCGCCGTGCTGTTCTTCTCGTGCTGGAGTGGCTACATGTTCGCGATGTCGCTGACGCTGCAGAGCGGCGCCGGATTGTCGCCGCTGCAGGCCGGCAATTCCTTCATCGCGATGGGGGCGACCTACTTCCTGTCGTCGCTGAGCAGTGCACGCTTCGTTCGCCGTATCGGGCAGGCGCCGACACTGATGCTGGGCTGCGTGATCCAGATGATCGGATTGCTGGGATTGATGCTGACACTGAAACTGACGTGGCCGCACCCCGGCGTGCTGCAGCTGATTCCGGCAACGATGTTCATCGGCTTCGGCCAGGCGTTGATCGTCGGCAGCTTCTTCCGCATCGGCCTGTCCGATGTGCCGACCGAACAGGCTGGTGCCGGCAGTTCGATGTTGTCGACGGTGCAGCAGGCATCGTTCGGCCTCGGCTCGGCGCTGCTCGGCACGGTGCTCGCGCAAGTCCTGCATCAGGGCGGCGATTACCTGAGGGCGATCGTTACGGCGCTAAGTACCGAATTCGTATTGATGGCGGTGCTACTGGTCAGCGCCTTCTTCTATCACCGGCGTCACGATCGCCTGCGCGGTACAAACCATACCGCAGTCACTGCGACGGGCAATACCACTGCGCGCTAACGATTGCCGGAGAGGGCGAATGCGGCATATATGCCGCATCGGTCATGCGTGCGGCCGCACTGTTTTCTTTCGAACGTATCTGACTAAGCCTGCACGTTGCGGCGATACCGTCCCGGCGGTACGCCCATGTACTGCTGAAACGCCTTGCCGAATGCAGCTTCCGACTGGTAGCCGACTTCCATGCCGATATCCGCCGCGTTGCGTGTGGTCTGCCGCAGCAGGTTTGCGGCAATCGTCATGCGCACCTGGCTGAGAAATTCCCACACCGTCATGCCGGACTTCTCGCGGAAATGCCGCGCATAGGTCGCGCGCGACATGGCCGACAAACCGCCCAGTTCCTCAATGCTCCATGCCCGCCCGGGCTCCGCCAGCAATGCCCGTATCGACGGCCCCAGCCGCGGATCGGAGGAGAGCGTCAATACATTGGACGCATCGGGATACTGCGCACTGTAGGCACGCAAGGCCATCGCGAACAGTGCCTGGCTCAATGCGGTAACGATGGCCAGCGCGCCGGGCTGGCGACGCTCCGACTCATCGCGCATCAGCGACACCAGCGCATGCAGGCGCGACGCGCCTTCGCCATTACCATCGCCATCCGCCAACGATACATGCAAGGGATCGGGCAGCGCACGCAGCAGCAGCGCCGCCGGCCCGTTTGCATATTCGAAACGACCGCACAGCAGGTCGATGTCCGGCTCACCGCTGCCGACGCGCTCAAGCTTCAGCAAACCGTCGTGCGAGAAGGTCGGTGCGGTCGCGCGTTTGGCACGCAGCGCGATATCGCGTATCCAGTGCGCGCCGCCGCGCGGAAACATCACCATGTCGCCGGCTTCCAGCGTCAGCACCGAACCATCCTGCGCCTGGATCGCGCAACGGCCATGCAAGGCCAGATGAAAGGGGGCGACAGTCGTCGGCGACTGATGCGGCAGCGCAAACTTGCCCGTGAGCTGGCAGCGCAATTCCAGGCTGGCTTGGGGCCGGGCCAGCTGGATCAGGCGGGTCAATGCGTCCATGATACGAATTAGCTAAAAATGAATACGTGACAGTATTCATGATATCGACGCCGCACGCAATACTGTCTCCATGGCAGTGACGCCCGTCGCGCCGCAACCCAAGGAGAAAATCATGCTGGACTGGAACAACTACCGCACCGAACTCATGCAACGCGTCGGCGATTACGCCACCCTGTCGCCGGATACCGTCAAGGGCTATCAGTCACTGGCCGGCGCCGCCACCAAACCCGGCCGCCTCGACGGCAAGACCGCCGAACTGATTTCGCTGGCCGTGGCGGTGACTACACGCTGCGACGGCTGTATTGCCATCCACGCGCAACGCGCCTTGGAGCAAGGCGTGACGCAGGAAGAACTCGCCGATGCGCTGAGCGTCGCCATTGCGATGAACGCCGGCGCAGCAATGGTCTATACGGCGCGTGCACTCGACGCGATTACCGCTACCAAAGCCTGATAGGCAATGCGGTCCGTTCATCGCGACGATGTGCCAACACAATCATCAACGCGATGAACGGGCCGCAATGCCTGTCGCTTCCATCAGGGAGAAATCATGAATACCGTCACCACATCACAAGCACCCGTCACGGGTAAACGCCTGAGCTACCTGCCGGTAGCACTGTTCGGCGCCGTCATGGGGCTCACCGGCCTGTCCGTCGCCTGGCGTCTCGCAAATGCGCAATTCGGCACACCGTCGTGGATTGCGCATGCGTTTGCTGCGCTGGCCATCCTGACCTTCTTTGCACAAAGCATCGCCTATGGCATCAAGGCATTTACCGATTTCGATGCCGTACGCGCTGAATTTCAGCACCCGGTAGCCGGCAACCTGTTCGGCACGCCGCTGGTCAGCCTGCTGCTGTTGCCGTTTCTGCTAGTCGACATCAATCTGACGCTGGCGCGTATCGTCTGGAGCATAGGTGCGATCCTGATGACGGTATTTGCTTGGACCATCGTCTCGCGCTGGATCACTGCACGGCAAAAGGTCGCGCATGCCACACCGGCGTGGATCGTGCCCGCCGTGGGCCTGATCGACATTCCGCTTGCCGTGCCTGCACTCGGCTGGGAACACACGTTGCACGGCGTCATGATGTTCGCCACGGCTGTCGGCCTGTTCTTCGCCATTCCATTGTTTACGTTGATTCTGTCGCGGTTGATGTACGAAGATCCGCTGCCGGAAGCCATGCAGCCGTCGCTGCTGATTCTGGGTGCGCCGTTCGCCGTCGGCTTTGCCGCCTATGTCGCCACTACCGGCCACATCGACTTTTTTGCCGAAGCGCTGTACATGCTGATGCTGTTCATGACGGCCGTGCTGTTCGGCAGACTACGCCATCTGCCGCGCTGCAGCACCTTTCGCGTCGCTTGGTGGGCCGCCAGCTTCCCGCTGGCCGCGACGGCAGCGACATCGTTGCGCTACGCCGCACATGCGCCTAGTCTTTTCACCAATATCGTTGCCGGCGTACTGCTCGCCATTGCTACCGTCGTCATTCTCGGGTTGGCATGGCGCACGCTGTCCGGCCTCGCCAGAGGCGAACTGCAGAAGTTAGTTGGTTGAAAGACAGCTTGCGACCTGCGGCCTGACCGTACGGCATCGTTTAACGCGCGATGCCGTGCGCGATCGTCAGGCCGATAGTGGTTTCATTGTCGAGGCTTTGCGCAAACACGGTGCCGCCATGCATGACGGCAATCGCCTTGACGATCGCCAGGCCGAGTCCGTGGCTGTTGCGGCTGTCGGTGCGCGACGAATCGACGCGGTAAAAACGATCGAACAGCCGGTCCACATGATGCGCGGCGATCGGCATGCCGTGATTGCTGACGGTGATCGCCACGCCGTCTTCGGATTCGGCGATGCGGATGACAATCGCTGAGCAGCGGTCGCAATGCTGGATCGCGTTGTACAGCAGGTTGGTGATTGCACGACCGAACAGCGACGGATCGATGCATGCTTCGGCATCGCCCTCGATTTTCAGCGAGCAGCCGGCATCCTCCAGCAGCATGTCGAGAAATTCCGCGCTCTTGCCGGCTTCCTGCGCAATCGATGCCCGCACCAGGTTGTCCGCGCGCATGCCGCGATCGGCTTGCGCGAGAAACAGCATGTCGTTGATGATGGTACGCAAGCGTTCCAGTTCTTCCAGATTCGATTGCAACACTTCTTCCAGTTCTGCCACCGAGCGCTCGCGCGACAGGATTACCTGCGTCTGGCCGATCAGGTTGCCAAGCGGCGTACGCAGTTCATGCGCGACGTCGGCATTGAACGTCGACAATTGCATGTAAGCCTGCTCGACGCGTTCCAGCGCACCGTTGAACGACAGCACCAGGCCGGCCAGTTCGCCCGGCAGTTTGCGCACCGGCAGGCGTTCCGACAACTTCTTCGGCCCCAGTTCCTGTGCATGGCGCGACAGATCGTCGACCGCGGCCAGGCTGCGCCGCGCAATCCACCAGCCGAGCGCTGCCACCGCCGCCACGCCGAACAGAGAGGCGAAAACCAGCGCGACATTCAAGGCATGGCTGGTCGTATCGAACGCGCTCGGATCGACGCCCACAGTCAGCGTCACGGCTGGCCGGTCGCCCAGCGGCGGCACCCTGCCGCTCAAGGTCAAATAGCTACGCTCCGGCATGAAGACGCGCTGCACGCCGCCGCCTTCCTTGACGGTTTTTACATCGGGCGGAAAAGGCGTGCCGAGGCGATAGCGCGGATCGTCGCTGGTGACGATGTAGGTGACGTTGCCTTCCTGCGGCGTCAGTTCCTTCAGCTTGCTTTCCAGCAGCGCCCACTTCTCGGTATTGAACATGCGGCGCGCGATCAGGCTTTCGACGAATTCATAGCGCGTCAGGATTTCCTGCCGCTGGTGGCGATGCAATTCGTTGCACTGGATGTTGTACAGCACGACACCCACCGTGAAGAACACGCCGGCAGCCGCCAGTGCAAACATCAGCGCAAGACGGCGCGCGATCGAATGACCGGTCGAATGTCCAGTGGTATGCGGCGATGACGATCCGGTTTTATTCATGCTTTTCTTCCAGCACATAACCCATGCCGCGTATCGTGTGCAGCAGCTTGGTTTCGGACGGTTCGTCCAGCTTTGCGCGCAGGCGCTTGATGGCCACTTCCACGACGTTGGTATTGCTGTCGAAACTGACGTCCCACACCATCTCGACGATTACCGTCTTCGACA
>DATDLO010000410.1:0-3531 GCA_036519215.1 Oxalicibacterium sp. | reverse complement strand
ATTACAAGCTATTTGTGAGGGGAAATCCGATGTGATTTACTTTGCGGCAACGCGGTGTGCCGGAGAATTCGATGCTGCGAGATGAGGGTGAGCGAGGCTTCACCGGTTTTGGCGCTGGGCGATGAAGGGTATTGAAAGAAGAAGTGATCTCGGCGGGAGTTCTTGTATATCAGAGGTCCGTAACGAGCGTTTCGAAAATGCGCAGCCTTGGCAATCTCTAGTTGATTGATTTTTTTTGAAAGAATTTAAATAATAAAAACATGTAATTACATATTTTTATTAAAGTGAATTATTGATTTTGCGATGTTGGCTCCGGCTGATAGCACCAATGCCAAGGCTCATAGATGAAACCAAGATCGTTGCCGCGCGGATACGAGAGGATGAAGCCGAAGCGGCCCGCATGCTGCTCCAGCCAACGGAACGCGGCAGTGTGTTCGAATTCTTCCTCGGTCGGCATGCAGCCCGGCGTATTGATGTCGATCGCACAGCCGGTATGGTGCTCGCTGTAGCCGGGCGGCGCGCTCAGCGTCAGGATGCGGTCCATCGGCATGCGGCGCTCCAGCTTGTCGCGGATGATGGCGACCTGTCGTTCGACGGAACGAAAAGCCGAGACGACTTCGAGGATCACGCCGTCCTGCAATGCCGCGGCCTTCATGGCGCTCCATGCATTGGCGGCTGCCGGTGTCATCATGTGCTGCCGGCCGACGGCATCGGTTTCTCCTACGGTCAATTCCTCGGCTTCGCAGTAGAACGGCAGGTTCTTGCATGCCAGTATTTCGGGCGTGATGCCGAGGATGTCGAGTTCGTGCGCGATGCGCTGCCGGTATTCCAGTTCCTTGCTCTGCATATGTTTTCGGCAGAAATGAGATCGGTGCAGCTTACGCCGTGTCGCCGCGCTCCGCAAACGATGGCGGAAAGTGCGGCGCGAACTGCTATCATGCGGCGCACATAAAAAAGGAGAAACGATTGTGGCATTGAGGATGGCAAAGAATTCTATTTTCGCAATACTGCTGCGTTCGCCGTGGTGGGTCAGCGGACTGGTTTCGCTGGCATTGGCGCTGGTCGGCTGGTTCCTGATGCCGCCGGGTTACGGTATTTACGGCGTGGCGACCGGTGTGCCGTTCGCCATCGTCTGTGCAATGGCGCTGAAAAAACAGTGGGGCACGCCGAGCCGTGCACGTACGACGGCGATGCTGGAGCAAATCCGCGCGCTGTCCTGGCGCGATTTTTCGGACGAGATCGAACGTGCTCTGCAGCGCGACGGTTTCGAGGTCAAGCGTGTCGACATGCCGGAAGCGGATTTTTCGATCACCAGCGATGGCCGCACGGCGCTCGTCAGCTGCCGCCGCTGGAAGGTCGCCAGTACCGGTATCGAACCGCTGCGCGAACTGTGCAGGGTTGTCGAGCGGGACGGTTTTTACGATGCCTTTTATGTCACGGCCGGCGAATTCACGCCTAAGGCGATGGATTTTGCGGTGGAAAAGAAGATGCGCCTGTTGCACGGTGCAGCGCTGGTCAAGCTGATGCGCGGGATGAAGCAGGGCGAACAAGCCGGCAAGGCCTGATGAATGCCTGACAACGCCAGACGCAACGATGCATGAAATACAACCCGGCTCCGGCCGGGTTTTTTATTGGCCGGTTTGTTGATCGGAGATTGGCGGGAATATGCAACGGTGATGAATGCGATGACGAATGCGGGCCGTATGGCGTGGGTTGCGGGGAGTGCGGATTGCTCTGCAGGTTCAGGCGCATGGAAATATACATCACAATATGATATGATTTCGGCTTTTGTTTTCGCCGCTTGCCGGCCGCATTTTTCCCATGCAACCATCCGCACCGCTTGAACAGGGCGATTTCGAAGCGCTTTCGGAGTTTCGCTACCAGATGCGCCGCTTCCTGAAGTTCAGCGAAGATGCCGCGCACAGCGTCGGCCTGACGCCGCTGCAGTACCTTGCGCTGTTGCACATCAAGGGCTATCCGGAACAGGACAGCGTGACGGTCGGCCAGCTGGCCGAACGCCTGCAGATGAAGCACCACGGCGCGGTGGCGCTGGTGTCGCGCTGCGAACAGGCCGGACTGGTGTCGCGCACGCAGGGCCGCGAAGACCGCCGACAGGTGCTGGTGGGGCTGACTGCGCTGGGCGAATCGCAGCTGCGGCATGTGGCGGAGCTGCACCGTAACGAATTGAAATCGCTGTCGAAGGTGTTCAAGGTGGCGCGGATTTCCGCCTTCAACGACGGCGAAAGCCTTTCCTGACGTTTTTTCTGACGCCTTTCCTGATTCTCTTGCCGATTTTTTTCCTTTCTGGACTTTTCATTCATGCATGCGCATCAACGTGACTTTTCGCCCGATCTGCGGGTTGTCTTTATGTGTGCGATCGCCGTAGCGATCGGCGCAGCCAGTACCGTCGCAGCCTACGTGCTGCTGAACCTGATCCATTTCTTCACCAATCTGTTCTTCTTCCAGACTCTTTCGTTCGAGGACCGCTCGCCGGCCGACAATACGCTGGGGCTGTTGGTCATCATCGTGCCGGTGATCGGCGGCCTGATTGTCGGCCTGATCGCGCGCTTCGGCTCGGACAAGATTCGCGGCCACGGCATTCCGGAAGCGATCGAATCCATCCTGTTCGGCAAGAGCCGCATGTCGCCCAAGGTCGCAGTTCTGAAACCGTTGAGCTCCGGCATCGTGATCGGCAGCGGCGGCCCGTTCGGCGCAGAAGGCCCGATCATCATGACGGGCGGCGCCATCGGTTCGCTGATCGCGCAGCATTTCCCGGTCAGCGCGGCCGAGCGCAAGACCTTGCTGGTCGCCGGTGCGACAGCCGGCATGACGGCGGTTTTCAGCACGCCGGTGGCGGCCGTGCTGCTGGCGGTCGAACTGCTGCTGTTCGAATGGCGGCCGCGCAGCCTGTTGCCGGTGATCGTCGCCTGCGCCGTGGCGGCGTTTTGCCGGCCGCTGCTGCTGGAAGCGGGACCGCTGTTTCCGATGGAAACGCAACCGGTCGGGCTGGCGTCTTTCGTGATCTGCATCGTCGCCGGCCTGCTGAGCGGCATGCTGGCAGCGGGCATGTCGGCTGCCCTGTATCGCGTGGAAGACTGGTTCCACAAGCTGCCGGTGCACTGGATGTGGTGGCCGGCAATCGGTGCGCTGGTGGTCGGCATCGGCGGCTGGCTGCAGCCGCGCGCGCTGGGTGTCGGCTATGACGTGATTTCCGATCTGCTGCATAACAATCTGGCGCTGTCGGTTGCATTGTCGCTGCTGGTGGTCAAGGCAATCATCTGGGTGATCGCGCTGGCATCAGGTACATCCGGTGGCGTACTGGCGCCGTTGCTGATGCTGGGAGCTGGTCTGGGGACGGTGATTTCCAGCCTGGTGCCGGGCACCGACGCGGCGCTGTGGCCGCTGGTCTGCATGGCGGCAGTGCTGGCCGGTGTGCTGGGCGCACCGCTGACGGCGGCCGTATTCGCGCTCGGTCTGACCGGCGACTTCAATGCCTTGCTGCCGTTGCTATTGGCGACGGGCGTTTCCTAC
>DATDLO010000409.1:0-6775 GCA_036519215.1 Oxalicibacterium sp. | reverse complement strand
GACGCATTCCGGGTGCGATGGTGATGTCGGCCGACGACGACCTGAGCGCACTGGTCATCAATCCAGAGACCGATTCCGAAGTGATCATCTATTGCGCATGCCCGAACGAAGTGTCGTCGGCACGACTGGCAAAGCGGTTGATGCAGCGCGGCTATACGCGCGTACGGCCGTTGACCGGAGGCATCGATGCCTGGGTCGCGGCTGGCTATACGGTGGAACAGAATTGATATTGGCGACGCCTGCCTGACGTTACTTCTTATACGATGACTGAACCGCTCCTGATCCAATTCTTCAAGTCCGCCATTCTGGTGCCGATTACGCTGCTTCCGATCCTGAATCCGTTCGGCAATGCACCGGTGTTCGCCCGACTCTCCACTGGCATCAGCCGCGATGCGGAAAAACGGCTGGCGCGGCAGGTGACGATCAACTGCTTCTTCATGCTGCTGGGCGCAATGTTCATCGGCTCGCACGTGCTGGCATTCTTCGGCATCTCGCTGCCGATCGTGCGGGTGGGCGGCGGCATCCTGGTGATCGCGACGGGCTGGCGGCTGCTGAACGACGACAACAACAGCGGCGATGGCGATGCGATCCGCGCGCAGGTCGCGACGCGCCAGGTCTGGTCGGAAGACGAATTCAAGGTGCGCAGCTTCTATCCGATCAGCTTTCCGCTGACGGTCGGCCCCGGCTCGATCGCTGCCTCGATCACATTGGGTGCGAATACGCCGCTGCGTCTGCCCGACGTGGTGATCTCGGCAGGCAGTGCCGTGCTGGGCGTGGCGTTGACGACGCTGGTGATCCTGCTGTGCTATCGCTATGCGAACGGCATGGTACGCATGCTGGGCCGGCTGGGCACGATGGTCGTATTGCGGCTGTCGGCTTTCATCCTGCTGTGCATCGGCATCGAAATCTTCTGGCACGGCGTGGTCGATCTGCTGAACGAATCGGGCCTCGTTTCCTGATTTACTTTGCCGTTCCGGCTTGCGGAATGCGTTCCGCGTATTGGGCTTCAGTTTCCGCCCAAGGAAAGTTTCCCGGAACAGCCATTGAGGCCGGCTTTCCGGAATGCCCGGATGCGCGCCATCACTGGAAATGCCCGCCACTTCTTCGCGATTGCATAGCCTGAAATGCGCTACAGGCGCAGTCCGGCAGCCAGCCTATGCCCCACCAGCAGGTGGTGACGACTCCGATCTACCGGGCAATGTTGCAGTGCTTGGCAAGCGGCAGGAAGAACATGAACCACAGCATAGCTCGGCACAAGTACTTGCTTGTCGGTAAGCCGACAAACAAGTCATAGCTTTGAAAATTCGGCTGGAAGAAGCGCAAAAACATCGCATCTTCACGCCTCATTCACCGAGTAGCGCGAGCAGCGGCGCCATCAGGCATGTGCCGGCGACGACAAGCGCGCCGATGCACCAGCGCCTGCGTGTCTGACGGGTTCTTTCAATGATGCGTGCGGCATTGCCGTGGCGCGGGCGATAACGATCGTTCATGGTGCGACGCATGGATCGGTTGCCGGTTGCGTAACAGCGACAATGCGGATTTTTCCGGTGCGTCCGGACGGCAGTGCCACTTCGGACTCATCATCCGGTTTTCTTCCCAGCAGTGCGAGTCCTACCGGTGCGAGTACCGAAATGCGCGCCGCACCCGGATCGACCTCGCTCGGTTCGACCAGGGTGATGGTTTGCGCCGTACCTGCAGAGGAAAAGATAACGGTCGAATGCAGCGATGCGTGTTCAGGCGCTTCGTCCGTCAGCAATGCTGCGGAAACGATGTCGAGCAGGCGTTCGGCTGCTGCGCTTTCTGCGCCATCGTGATGAAGGATTTGTTCGGCAAGCGCTTGCAGGCGGGCGGCATCTTGCCGATTCAGACGGATTTGTTGATTCATGGCGATAAAACTCCCGGCCGGCATCATGCCAGCACAAGAAAACGATTAATAGAAAACGATCAACGCCGGCGCGTCAGCGCACCGGCAGATAACGAAATACGAACGGAAAGGCTGTGTGGGAGGCTCGGGAGCGAAGAGGAAACCGTGTCGGTTCCTGAGAGACGCTCACCGAGCCGAAGGGAGGCAGGCGAGGTCTTTGGTGAAAGCCGCGAAAGCGGCCAACGCGACGGCCAGGTGGGCCGTCATTCGCAACGCGCGCGCGTACGCCGCTTCCCGGAGGGAAGACGTGCGGATCGGCAGGACGGCGTACGAAATCATCGCGTGATATCTATGGATAGAAACGAAACAGGGAATCAGGGGTAGAACGGTCGAGTATAGCCGCTGGGGGATTTTCGTCAACCTTGCGGCTTTTCAACGAATTGCAGCCCATAGCAGCGACAGTCCCGAGCAGAACAGCAACGCATCGAGCAGCAGCCGGAAGCCGTTGTCGCTCAGTTTCAGCATCACGATCTTGCCGGCAAATGTGCCCGCCATCAGCGATGCGCCGACCAGCACGCCTTTCATGAAGATATCCGGAGGCAAGGCGCCGAGTTCGCCGAAAGTGGCCAGCTTGCTGATGTAGAGAAACAGCGAACTGGCCGCTTCGGTCGAGATAAACGCTCCCTTGGTCAGCCCGTAGGCGGTGAAGGCAGGCACGCTCAATGGTCCGGTCGACAGCACAAGGCCGGTCAGGTAACCGATGCCGGCGCCGGCGATGGCAAGCTGCCATAGCTTCAGGCGGAAGTCATGCTTCCTCAGCCAGTGCCGCGCCGGAATCATGAAGAGGAAAAAAATGCCGAGGCAGGCATTCACGACATCGGCCGGCAACGCCAGCAATGTGCGTGCACCCAGTGCCGCCGCCGGGATGCCGGTAACCGAATACGCGGCGAAAGCCCGCCAGTCCACCAGCCGCCACCATGCCAGCGCGCGCGCGAGGTTCGCCATCACCGCAGCCACTGCCATGATCGGCACCGCCTGCTTGGGGCCGAAGGTATAGACCAAGATGGGCAGCAGCATGATCGACGATCCAGTGCCGATCACGCCGCTGACGGCGCCGGCGACCAGCCCGATCAGCAGCACGAAGAAATAGGAAGTCATGAAGAAGTGTGATGGGAGGTCGGTGTCTGATATCGCGGTTACACTCTTGTTATAGAGAAGGATGAACGAAGCATGAGCATTGTAGACAACAAGAAGGCATTTCACGATTATGCGATCGAAGACCGCTACGAAGCGGGCGTGATGCTGCAAGGTTGGGAAGTCAAGGCGATCCGCGCCGGCCGCGTGCAGTTGAAGGAAGCCTACGTGATTGCGCGTGACAATGAAATTTTCCTGTTCGGCGCACATGTCAGTTCACTGGAGAGCACATCGTCGTTCAGCCACCCGGAAGCGCGCCGCACGCGCAAGCTGCTGTTGCACACGCGCGAAATCGACAAGCTGGTGTCCAAGGTCGCGCAGGCCGGCTACACGATGGTGCCGCTGGACCTGCACTGGGTACGCGGCCGCGTGAAATGCAGCATTGCGCTGGCAAAGGGCAAGCGCGAATACGACAAACGCCATACGGAAAGAGAGCGCGACTGGCAGCGCGAACAACAGCGCATCATGAAGGTTCACAAACGTTGAAACATGAAACGTTGGAACAGAAATACTGAAGCGCAAACACTGATGCAGCGATGAAAAACAGGATGAACGAAAAATCCGGCAAGCAGGCCGAAACCGGCGAATCGACCGAACACATCAGCGGTGTGACGATCGCGCACTACGGCGAACGCGCCGATGCGTTTCGCGAAGGAACGTGGGATCACGATGTCAGCCAGAATATCGATGCGCTATTGCGCCATGTCGAGGGAACGCCGCCACTGCGCATTCTCGATTTCGGCTGCGGCCCGGGGCGTGACCTGAAAGCGTTCGTCGCACGCGGCCATGCGCCGATCGGCCTCGACGGTACGGCGGAATTCGTACAGATGGCAAAAGCCGAAAGCGGCTGCGATGTCTGGCAGCAGGATTTCCTGAAGCTGGAATTGCCGCCCGCGTATTTCGACGGCGTGTTCGCCAATGCGTCGCTATTTCACGTGCCGGCCGCCGAGCTGCCGCGCGTACTACGCGAATTGCAGGCGACGCTGAAGCCGCGCGGCGTGCTGTTTGCATCGAACCCGCGCGGTAACGACGAAGAGGGCTGGAATCGCGGCCGCTACGGCAGCTATCACACGCTGGAAAGCTGGCAGCGCTACATGCGCAATGCCGGCTTCGTCGAACTCGAACATTACTACCGGCCTGAAGGCTTGCCGCGCGACCAGCAGCCGTGGCTGGCCTCGGTCTGGCGCAAGGCCGATTGAATGAACGCGATACAGACCTAGTTGTGTGCCGCCTGCGATTGCGGTTTGCGAATCATGAAGATGATCGCCGCCGCGAACAGACAGGCACCGCCCGCTGCATAGAGCGCCGGCGTATAGGTCAGCAGCCAGGTGCGGCTCAATCCCGCGCCATAGGCGGCGAAGGCCGAGCCGAGCTGGTGGAAGGCGAAGATCCAGCCAAACACCATGCCTGCACGCTCCTTGCCGAAAGTCGCACCGGTCAGGCGCACCGTCGGTGGCACCGTGGCAATCCAGTCGAGACCATAGAACATCGCGAACAGCGACAGTCCGTATAACGTGAATTCCGAATGCGGCAGCCACAGCAACGACAGCCCGCGCAGCCCGTAATACCAGAACAGCAGCTTGCGGTTGTCATAGCGATCTGACAGCCAGCCGGACAGGATGGTGCCGACAAAATCGAAAGCGCCCATCATCGCCAGCACGCTGGCGGCAGGCACGGCGGACAGGCCGTAATCGCCGCACAGTGAAATGAAGTGCGTCTGGATCAGGCCGCTGGTGCTCAGGCCGCAGATGAAGAACGTACCGGCCAGCACCCAGAAGGTGCGATTGCGCGAGGCTTCCACCAACATGCGCAGGGGTTCCCAGATCGTCATGCGCATCGACGTGACCGGTGCGGCCGGCTCGATGTGCGGATCGCTGCCGTAAGGCGTCAGCTTCACTTCATGCGGATGGCTGCGAACGAAAAGAAAGGCCAGCACGCAAACGACGGCGCAGCTGACGAAAACCGGAAACACGGCGGTGCGCCAGCCGTAATGCTCGATCAGCCAGGCGGCGAACGGCAGGAAGATCAATTGCCCGGTGGCCGAGCTGGCGGTCAGCAGGCCGATGACGAGGCCGCGCCGCTTGTCGAACCAGCGATTGGCGACGACGGCGCCCAGCACCAGCGCCGTCATGCCGGAGCCGACACCCAGCACCAATCCCCATAACGCGAACAGATGCCATAGTTGCGTCATCTGCGTGGAGAGAATCAGGCACGCGGCAATCAGCACCAGCGCAATGCAGATCACGCGGCGCAGGCCGAAGCGTTCCATCAGGATCGCCGCGAACGGCCCGATCAGGCCGAACAGGATGAAGCGGATCGCCAGCGCCGAAGAAATCTGATCGGTACTCCAGCCAAACTCGCGGCTCAGCGGCTGCAGCAGTGCGCCAGGCAAACCGAGCGCGGCGGATGAGGTCAGCATCGTCAGGAAGGTGATGGCGACGATCAACCACGAATAATGCAGGCCGCGGCGGTGCAGCCACGACGAAAGGGAATGGGCGAACATGCGGTTCTCGGAAAAGAGTGAAGAACGGATCAGCGATCGGAAAGCAGATGGTCGCGCGCTGCGGCCAGCAACTCGTCGGCGATCGGATCGCCGCGCGTCGCACGTGCTAGCACGGCAGCGCCGACCATCGTGCACCATTGCGTCAACGCCGTTGCGCGGCGCTGATCTGCATCGCCGGGCGCCAGCGTTGCCAGGATTTCGATCAGCTCGGCCGTGCCTGCGCGATAGGCTGCGTGTACCGGCTTGTCGTCCGGCTCGCGCGCGACATCGACCGCCAGCGCGGCGCCAGGGCAACCGTTGCCGGCATCACGCAATGTTTTCTGCGACAGATAGTGATCGACGATGGCGCGCAGCGCGGCTTTTTCGTCCGCAGAATCGGCGATGCGCTTTTCCCAGCGTTCGACAGACTGGCTGAATGCATGGTTGCAAGCAACAGCAGCCAGTTCGTCCTTCGATGAAAAATGCCCGTAGAAGCCGCCGTGAGTGAGGCCGGCCGCTGACATCAGGTCGGCGACACTGACGCCGCCGAATCCCTTTTCCTTGAAAAGCCTGGTCGAGGCGGATTCAATCGCCTGCCGGTTCAGACCGGCCTGTTCTTTGGAGACGCGTGGCATGACGACTCATCCTGTTGGTTTCGCATGAAACCGAATAATAAATGATGGTCGTCATAAATAAAATAGATGTTATGTGTAATCAATAAAATACAACACATGCGCCGCGGCCCCGGCACGATTTTCCGCTCAATCCCGGCTCAACCCGGTCTCAAGGGTAATATCCGCAATAGGTTGCAAGGTGTTCAAGGAAGGCGAGTGTCTCGCCGACAAGCAAGGCATGGCGAGGACGGTGCGCAACGGCAAGAGCGCCGGTGGTGAAACATGGAGGACGTGCAGGCTGCTCTAGAGAAAACGGCCGATCAGCGCTTCCTTGCCAGCGTCAGTCCATCCGCCAGCGGCAGCAGCGACAGGTCGATACGCTCGTCGCGATGCAGTTTTTCGTTGAGCAATTGCAGGCTGTGCGTGTCGGCGTCGCCGCGTTCCGCCGGATGCGCGACCTTGCCGTCCCACAGCACATTGTCGATTGCAATCAGTCCGCCCGGGTGCAGCAGTTGCAGGCTGTGTTCGTAATAGGCGTCGTAGCCGGCCTTGTCGGCGTCGATGAAGATGAAATCGAAAGTGCCGGCCTGGCCTTCGGCGACCAGCGAATCCAGCGTCTGC
>DATDLO010000408.1:0-17624 GCA_036519215.1 Oxalicibacterium sp. | reverse complement strand
AGGCATACGAATACATCCATGCCTACACCGAGCTGAACCTGAAGCTGACGTCGGGCATCTACGGCTCGACCTTTTTCCTGCTGACGGGCTTCCATGGCTTCCACGTGACGATGGGCGCGATCATGTTGAGTGTGGTGCTGTACCGCATTCTGAGGGGGCACTTTACGCCGGATCATCATTTCGCCTTTGAAGGCGCAGCCTGGTACTGGCACTTCGTCGACGTTGTATGGCTGGGCCTGTATGTGGTTGTGTACTGGCTGTAACGCGATACGCTGCAATGAATGAAAAAAGCCGCACCAAGGTGCGGCTTTTTTACGGACGAAAACAGGAACGATTGAATCGATGTATCACCGAATTCCGGTCGGCTGGATATAGCCGAGACGCCAGGCAATCAGGATCAGGATGAATAGCGTTACCGAGAAGCCGACGCGCATGGCAAGCGCCTTCACGGTACGATTGCTTTTTCCCTTGTCGCGCATCAGGAAAAACAATGCGGAGGCGAGGCTGGACAGGATCAGGACGAAGGCAATGGCGACGAGAATTTTCATGCGTGTGACCGAATGGAAGAGCCGGCGCAGCCCTATTGAGTGAAATGACATTGTAATGCGATTCAGATTTCGGCTGGTTCCCTTTATTGCGACCGTCATTGTGATGGCGGCGGGCCTGTCGCTTGCCCAGTGGCAAACACGGCGCGGCGATGAAAAACTGGCGATAGAGGCGACGATGCGGTCAAGGCAGGCCGAGCCTGCGATTCGCTTCGACGGCCGAAACGCGGCTGCGGCGGAAAGCGAATATCGCCATGTATTGTTGCGCGGCGAATTCGTGCGCGACTGGCCCATGTACCTGGACAATCGTCCGCACAACGGCATAGCGGGTTTCTATCTGCTGATGCCGTTTAAAATAGCGTCCACCGATTTGCATGTGCTGGTTGCGCGCGGCTGGATTCCGCGCAATCCGGCGGTGCGAACACAATTTCCGCCGCTAATCACGCCATCGGGATCGATGGAAATCGAAGGCATGTTGCGCAGCAGTGCCGGTCATGTCATGCAACTGGGTTCGCCCGAGCCGCTGCGGCCGGGAGCGATCGTGCAGAATCTGGATACGGCTGAATTTGCGGCGGCGAGCGGACTGAATACGTATCCGATGATTGTCGAGCAGTCGAACGATACGCGTGACGGTTTGGTGCGCGACTGGCCGCTACCATCAACCGGTGTGGAAAAGCATCGTGCCTATGCCTTTCAGTGGTATGCATTGACGGTGATGGCATTCCTCTTTTTTGTCGTGACAGGATTCAGACGTGGAAGCAAACAAGAAAGCAAATAAACCGAACAAGCATGCGGGCCGCTGGAAGCTGTTCGCCGTCATCCTGGTCTGCGCATCGCCGATCATCGCCTCCTATCTGGCTTATTACGTCATCAAACCGCAGGGGCGGACAAACTACGGCGCATTCATCGATCCGCGCGATTATCCGATTCCCGATCTGCACAGCAAGGCGCTCGACGGCACGCCGATAGGGCTGGACGCATACAAGGGAAAATGGATCATGCTGCAGGTGGACAAGGCGGACTGCGCCGATGCCTGCCGCAAGAAACTGTACGACATGCGCCAGCTACGCCTGACGCAGGGCAAGGAAATGGATCGCATCGAACGCGTCTGGCTGATTACCGACGCGCAGCCGCTGGAGACGATGCTGCTGCGTGAATACGACGGCACGCACATGCTGCGCGCCAGCCCCGATCTGGTGACGTCCTGGCTGCCGACCGAAGACGGCACCACCGTCTATGACCATCTGTACATGATCGATCCACTCGGCAACCTGATGATGCGGTTCCCGAAGGATGCCGATCCGAACCGGATCAAGAAGGATCTGAACAAACTCTTGAAAGCTTCATCAATTGGATAACTCCGGCCTGCTGTTTCAACTAGCGACCAAGGGAATTCTGGTCGCGCTGCTCGCATTTCTGATCGTCTGGTCGTCCAAGGATCGCAACAAGTACCGCAAGCTGGTGTGGGTCACGCTGTTCCTGACTTTCGACGTCATCATGTTCGGCGCATTCACGCGGCTGACGGATTCCGGCCTCGGCTGCCCTGACTGGCCGGGCTGTTACGGACATTCCAATCCGCTGCAGGCAATGGAGCATATCCGTGCAGCGGAAGCGGCAATGCCGGATGGCCCCGTCACGGTGATGAAGGCGTGGATCGAGATGATCCATCGCTACCTGGCGATGGGCATAGGCGTGCTGATCATCGCCATTGTCGTGATTTCCTGGCGCTTCTGGTTGCGCAGCGGCAGGACGCAGTCGCAATTTTCGCCGCGCTTTCCGATTGCATTGTTCCTGTTCGTCTGCCTGCAGGGCGCTTTCGGTGCGTGGACGGTGACGATGAAACTGCAGCCGATCATCGTAACGATCCATCTGTTGCTGGGCATGACGCTGCTGGCGATGCTGACGTGGGTAGCGGCGCGGCAGAGCGATCATCCGCCCGTCGATCGCGCTGCGCTGAGGTTGCGTGTGCCGGCATGCATCGCGCTGATCCTGTTGGCCATGCAGATTGCATTGGGCGGCTGGGTCAGCACCAATTATGCGGCGCTGGCTTGCATGGATTTCCCGCTGTGCCACGGAACGCTGGTGCCGCAGATGGATTTCCAGCACGGCTTCACGTTATGGCGCAGCCTGGGCAAGACGGCTGACGGCGACTATCTGCCATTCGAGGCGCTGACTGCGATTCACTGGACGCATCGGGTGTTCGCCTTTGTCGTCGCTGCCTGGATTGCATGGGTGGCCTGGCGGGTGTTGCGGATTCCGGGTCTGCAGCGAATCGGACGCGCACTGTTGGGTGCATTGACGCTGCAGATCGCGATCGGCATTGCGACTGTTTCGCTGAAATGGCCGCTGGCACTGGCGGTGGCGCATAACGGCTGTGCCGCGCTCCTCGTGCTGCTGACCGTCATGTTAAACTACAAGGTCAGAATTCCAGGGCGGCTCGACGAGAACTGACAGAATGGCAAGTCGTCGAACGCTTCACTGCGCCGTATCCACAAACCACGCATGACCACTTTGACCGCATCTCCCAATCGCATGGCCCAGTACTGGGCGCTGACTAAGCCACGCGTCACGCAGTTGGCCGTGTTCTGCGCGGTGATCGGCATGTTTCTTTCCACGCCGGGCTTGCCGGATTTGCAGCGCGTGGTCGCCGCAACGATCGGTATCTGGCTGCTGGCTGGTGCTGCCTTTGCGATTAATTGCCTGGTGGAGCGCGAAATCGATTCGCGCATGGCGCGCACGGCGCGTCGTCCGATGGCGCGCGGCGAAATCACCGTGATGCAGACGCTGGTCTTTTCCGGCGTCATCGGCGGTGCTGGCATGTGGGTACTGTACAACTTCGTCAATCCGCTGACGATGTGGCTGACTTTCGCGACCTTCGTCGGTTACGCCGTCATCTATACGATGATCCTGAAGCCGGCGACACCGCAAAACATCGTGATTGGCGGCTTGTCCGGCGCGATGCCGCCGGCATTGGGCTGGGCCGCAATTGCCAACGACGTGCCGATGCAGGCGTGGATCCTGGTCATGATCATCTTCGTCTGGACGCCGCCGCATTTCTGGGCGCTGGCGCTGTATCGCCGCGATGAATATGCAAAGTCGGGCCTGCCGATGCTGCCGGTCACGCACGGCAAGGAATTCACGCAATTGCAGGTCTGGTTGTATTCGATCGCACTGGTGGCGACGACGATGCTGCCGTTTGCCGTGGGCATGAGCGGCCTCATCTATCTAGTCGTCGTAGCGGTGCTCGACGTCATCTTCCTCTGGTATGCGTGGCAGGTATACCGCCATTACACAGACCGGATTTCGCGCAAGATGTTTGCGTATTCGATTGTCTATCTGTCGCTGCTGTTTGCCGCGCTGCTAGTCGATCACTATCTGCGGTTCTGACATCATCATGCGTCTGCGAATTCTTCTCGCCTTGTGCGCTACCGTTCTCGTGCTTGCTGCATGCGGCAAGAAGACGGAAGCCTTCCAGAACACCGATGTGACGGGATTTGCCTACGGTCGCGATTTCTCGCTGCATGACCACAACGGCAAGCTGCGCACGCTGGCCGATTTTCGCGGCAAGGCAGTCGTCGTGTTCTTCGGCTTCACGCAATGCCCGGACGTCTGCCCGACGACGATGCTGGAAATGGCCAATGTGATGAAGGCGCTGGGGCCGGATGCCGATCGCGTGCAGGTGCTGTTCATCACCCTCGATCCGGAACGCGATACGCAGCAACTGCTGGCGCAATACGTGCCGGCCTTCGACAAGCGTTTCCTGGGTTTGCGCGGCAGTCTGGAAGAAACCGACAAGGTCGCCAAGGAATTCAAGGTGTTTTATGAAAAGGTGCCGGGCAAGACGCCGGGCAGCTATACGATCGATCACATGGCCGGTAGTTATGTGTTCGATCCGCAAGGGCGTATTCGCCTGTTCATCCGTCACGCGCAAGGCGTGGAGCCTATCGCGCACGATCTGAAGATTCTGCTGGCTGAAAATTCCTGATACGGCAGTTGAATCGCCGAAATGAAAAAAGCGCCCCGCAGGGCGCTTTTTGTTTGGAGCGATTGCTGCAATGTCAGGATGCGTAGGCCGTCAACGAACCTTTCATCTTCTTCAATGCCACGGCTTCGATCTGGCGAATACGTTCGGCGGAGACGCCGAATTCGTCGGCCAGTTCGTGCAAGGTCGCACCGGAGCCGTCGTCGTTCGCCAGCCAGCGCGCTTCGACGATACGGCGTGAACGCGGATCGAGCTTGCCCAGCGCTTCGGACAGGCCTTCGGTCTGCAGGCGATCGTACTCCTGCGATTCCAGTACACGCGTCGGTTCCTGCGATTCCGACGACAGGTAGGCGATTGGCGCAAACTTGTCGTCATCGTCATCGGTAGGCGCTTCCAGCGCGATGTCGCGACCGGAAAGACGGGTTTCCATCTCGATTACTTCCTCACGCTTGACCTTCAGCATTTCGGCCAGCGCATTCACCTGATCCGGCGTCATCGCATCGAGCCCGGTCTTGTGGCTGCGCAGGTTGAAGAACAGCTTGCGCTGCGCCTTCGTCGTCGCAACCTTGACTAGGCGCCAGTTCTTCAGGATGTACTCGTGGATTTCAGCTTTGATCCAGTGCATCGAATACGAAACCAGACGCACGCCCTGATCCGGGTCGAAGCGCTTGACTGCCTTCATCAGGCCGATATTGCCTTCCTGGATCAGGTCGGCATGCGGCAGGCCGTAGCCCAGATAGCCGCGCGCGATCGATACGACCAGCCGCAGATGCGACAGGATCAGTTTTTGTGCGGCAGCCAGGTCATTTTCGTCACGCAGGCGACGTGCCAGAGAAACTTCCTCTTCCTGCGTCAGCATGGGCATGCGATTGACCGCAGAAATATAGGAGTCGATATTGCCCAACGCGCCCGAAAAGCCCAGCGACAACAAATGGTTGCCGGAAGGAACGATTGCGGTTGATGCAGCTGTTTTCATGGTTTCTCCTTGCAATTCAGGAACGGCTTTCCGTTCAGCTAAATCCGTTGAGAGCAAATATTAGCACTCTCTTTTAATGAGTGCTAATCGATGTTTTATACCGGACTGATAGTCAAAACACTATTGATAAATTGACTATCATTGCTCTTTGCTTCATTCGTTAGAACGGGAATTTCTGCTGAAGTTGCGTAAGTAAGGAAAACTTTACAAAACGATTGCCGCAAGCCAAACGAAGAGAAATGAGAGGCAGGGAAATGTAAGCGGCGATAGTAACCGCTTACACTGAAGGAGGGCTGTCAATCCGAAAGGCGAGCCAGTTGCCGCGTGACGGACAGCAAGGCGCCGAACAATCCGAGAAAGGCACTGATCGCCAACAGGATCAGCATCGCCAGCGGATCCAGCGATACCAGGCGGAACTCGGAAGCATAAAGCCGGGCGAAATCGGCGATCGCCGCGTTCAGCGGATGCAAGGCCAGCGCAACGGCAATCAATGCGACGCCACCGGCAATTAGGCCGAGCAAGGCGCCGGTGTAATAGAAAGGGCGGCAGATGAAAGAATCCGTGGCGCCGACCAGGCGGGATACCTCGATTTCCTCGCGTTGCGTCATCACCTGCAGGCGGATGGTATTGAAAACCACGGCGACCACGACCACGCCCAGCGTAACGGCAAGGAACAGCAGTACCAGACGCATCACCTGCAGCAAGGCGGCCAGGCGCTTGACCCAGGCTGAGTCGACCTGCACGTCGCCGACACCGTCGAGTTTCTTCAATGCGGCAGCGATTTCTTCCATCTTGCCGGCATCGTCGCCGTTCTTGAAGCCGGTCATTTTCACGACGTAGGCGTCCGGCAGCGGGTTGCTGCCCAGTGTGGCAATCGCGTCTTCCAGTCCGGTGCGATCCTTCAGCGTGGACAGCGCCTTTTCGCGCGGGATGAAATCCAGCTGGACCTTGTGGCCGGCTTCCTGCGCGATGCGTCGGATCTCGCCGCCGATTGCGTCGGCGCGGTCGCGCGTAGCGTCCATCTGCATGAAAACGCTGATTTCGGGTTCCACCGCCAGCTGTTCGGAAACCGGCCGCACGTTCTCCAGCAGCGTCAGTCCGGCGAACGGCAGCGCCAGCGCGATTGCCACCACCAGTACGTTCAGCAGGAAATTGCCCGGTGTGCGCAGCAGATGGCGGAATGCATCGCCGAACGCGAAGGCATGATGCCTGATCCAGCCTTTCATGCGATCTCCTGCGGTGTGGCGCGGCGCCAGCTTTCAATAATGCGACCGTGATCGAGATAGATCACGCGCGTCGCCGTATCGAGAAACTGTTCGTCGTGGGTGGAAATGAGGCAGGTGACGCCGACCGAATGGAACGCCTTCAGCGCATCCAACACCTTATTGGCGGCTTCGCGGTCGAGATTGGCAGTCGGTTCGTCGGCCAGGATGATCTGCGGCCGGTTGACGATGGCGCGCGCGATCGACACGCGCTGCTGTTCGCCGCCGGACAGCATCATCGGCGCCATCGGCGCCTTGTCGAGCAGGCCGACCTTGTCCAGCGCGGCGCGCGCGCGGCGTTCGGCATCGGTGCGCGTGGCGCCGCAGACGATCAGCGGCAGCATCACGTTGGCCAGCACGCTGCGGTCGTCGAGCAGGCGTTGCTGCTGGAAGATCAGGCCGAGATTGCGGCGCAGATAGGGCAGGCCGGACGGACGGATGCGGCCGATGTCGTAACCGCTGACATTGACGCTGCCTTCGGTCGGCCGCTCCATCGCGGCGATCAGTTTCAGCAGAGTGGACTTGCCGGCGCCCGACGGACCGGCGAGGAAGACCAGTTCGCCTTTGTTGACCGACAGTGAAATGTCGGCCAGGGCCGCGATATTGGGCGAATAGCGTTTCGATACCTGGCGGAATTCGATCATCAAGGTGGTTTATCCCAGCAGCGCTTCGACGAACTCTTCGGCGTTGAACGGTTGCAGATCCTCGATCTGTTCGCCGACGCCGATGAAATAGACGGGAATCGGCCGCGTGCGCGCGATGGCTGCCAGCACGCCGCCCTTGGCGGTCCCGTCCAGCTTGGTCACCACCAGGCCGGTGAGGTTCAATGCATCGTCGAAAGCCTTCACCTGCGTCAACGCGTTCTGTCCGGTATTGCCGTCGATGACCAGCAGCACTTCGTGCGGCGCTTCCGGCATGGCCTTGGCGATCACGCGCTTGACCTTCTTCAGCTCTTCCATCAGGTGCAGTTGCGTCGGCAGGCGGCCGGCGGTATCGACCATCACGATATCGATCTTGCGTGCCTGCGCCGATTGCACGGCATCGAAGGCGACCGCGGCCGGATCGCCCGATTCCTGCGCGATCACGGTGATGTTGTTGCGCTGGCCCCAGACCGCCAGCTGTTCGCGCGCGGCGGCGCGGAAAGTGTCGCCGGCGGCCAGCAGCACCGATTGCTTATGCGTCTGCATGTGCTTGGCCAGCTTGCCGATGGTCGTCGTCTTGCCGGCGCCGTTCACGCCGGCGATCATCATCACCAGCGGCTGATGACGACCCAGCACCAGCGGCTTTTGCAGCGGCGACAGCATCTCGATCAGCAGTTCGCGCAGTGCCGTCTTGACCTGCGCAGCTTCGGTCAGCCGCTCGTTCTTGACCTTGCGTTTCAGCGCATCCAGCAGAAATTGCGTCGCCTCGACACCGGCATCGGACATCAGCAATGCCGTTTCCAGTTCGTCGTACAGGTCGTCGTCGATCTTTGCGCCGACGAACAGTGTGCTGAGGTTGGAAGAGGTTTTCGACAGGCCGGCCTTCAGGCGCGCCATCCATGACCGCTTCTGCTCGACCGGGGTTTCGGCCGGGACGATTTCTTCGGCAGCTTCCTCGATTGCCTCGATGACCTCGGGGGAAGAGACGGCGGGGGATGGCGTTTCCGCTATTACTTCTATAACTTTTTCCGCGACGTTTTCCGCGGCTTGCTCGATGGCCGGTTCTTCGGGCGCGCCTGCAGGTTGCGGCGCAACAGATTCTTCGGGACGCGGTTTTTTCTTGAAGAAACTAAACATCGGGAATGGGGTCAGAGCAGCGTTTGGAGGCGGTCCGCCGCATGAATGCGAGGCCGCGGATACAATCGCCGTATTCTATCAGAGCAAAAAAATCATGAAATCGAACGTTGCAAACGTTATCAATATCAGCAGGCTGTTGGCCGCAACGGCGCTGATGCTGGCATCCGTCTCCGCCAGTGCCGCGCAGCCGGATTCGACAAACACGGCGCAACCCGCCAGGGCGACCGCCCAGACAGCCACGCATATTTCAGAAATGACGCTGAAGAACGGCATGCGCATTATCGTCAACGAGGATCATCGCGCGCCGACAGTGGCGCACATGGTCTGGTATCGCGTCGGCTCGATCGACGAGCGCAACGGCACGACCGGCGTCGCGCACGCGCTGGAACACATGATGTTCAAGGGAACGAAGAAGCTGAAGCCCGGCGAATTCAGCCGCCGCGTCGCCCAGCTTGGCGGCCGTGAAAATGCATTCACCAGCAAGGATTACACCGCGTACTTCCAGCAGATCGAAAAATCGCGGCTGGAAAAGGTGATGGCGCTGGAAGCCGACCGCATGCGTAATCTGGTGGTCGACAAGAACGAATTCGCCAAGGAAATCCGCGTCATCATGGAAGAGCGCCGCCTGCGCACCGACGATCAGCCGATCGCGCTGGTGCACGAGGCGTTGAACGCGACTGCTTTTGCCGTTGCGCCGTATCGCAATCCGGTGATCGGCTGGATGGACGATCTGCAGCACCTGACGGCGGAAGACGTGCGCGACTGGTATGCGCAATGGTACGCGCCGAACAACGCGACGATGGTCGTCTCCGGCGATGTCGATCCGCAACAGGTATTCAAGCTGGCGCAGAAGTATTTCGGCAAATACGAACCGATGGCGCTGGTGCGCACGCGGCCGCAGAACGAGCCGCCGCAGACCGGGCCCAAGCGCGTCGTCGTCAAGGCGCCGGCCGAAAATCCCTATGTCGTGCTCGGCTTCAAGGTGCCTGCATTGCATGACGTGGACAAGGACAACGATGTGCTGGCGCTCGAAGTGCTGTCCGCCGTGCTGGACGGTTATGACAATGCGCGCCTGACAGCGAAGCTGGTGCGCACCGATCGTGTCGCCAATGAAGTCGGCGCTTCGTATTCCGGTATTGCGCGCGGTCCTGTGCTGTTCATGCTGGACGGCGTGCCGGCAGCAGGCACGACGACCGAACAACTGGAAAAACTGCTGCGTGCAGAAGTCGAACGCATCGCGCGCGACGGCGTATCGGAAGAAGAATTGAAACGCGTGAAGACGCAATTGATCGCCAGCCAGATCTACAAGCGCGATTCGGTGTTCGGCCAGGCGATGGAAATCGGCGTGATGGAAATGTCCGGCCTGTCGTACAAGGACATCGACCGCCTGATCGAGCGCCTGCGTGCCGTCACGCCGCAACAGGTACAGGCCGTGGCGCAAAAATATTTCGGCGACGATGCGCTGACGGTGGCGACACTGGTGCCGTTGCCACCGGACCGGAACAAGCCGGCGTCTGCCGCCTTGCCGGCCGATACGCTGCGATGAATGCTGCAATGATTGTTGCGACAAATATTGCAATGAGCGCGACCGTTTCGCTTGCAGCGAAATCCACAGAATCCAATAGAACCCAACAGAACAAAGATCCGGAGTCATCATGTTTAGACTGATCGCAGGCGCCGCGTTGTGCGCCGCATGCAGCCTGTCGCACGCTGCATTGAACATCCAGTCGTGGACGCTGGACAACGGCGCGCGCGTGCTGTTCGTCGAAAACCACACGATCCCGATGCTGGATGTCAGTGTCGATTTCGATGCCGGCGATCGCCGCGATCCGGTCGGAAAATCCGGCGTGGCCGCGCTGACGAATGCGATGCTGGCGCGCGGCGTGCATCAGGGAACATCCGCTGCCGAGCCGGCGCTGAACGAGGCACAGATTTCCGACGGCTTTGCCGACATCGCCGCACAGCGCGGCAATCGCGTTGAAGGCGATCGTGCCGGCCTGACGCTGCGCACGCTGACCACCGAACGCGATGCCGCGATTGCGCTGCTGGCCCGCGTGCTGGCGCAACCGAGTTTTCCCGCCGATCTGCTGGAACGCGACAAGGCGCGCACGATTGCCGCCATCCGCGAAAGCCTGACCAAGCCGGAAGTGATTGCCGACCGCGCCTTCGACAAACTGCTGTACGGCAGCCATCCGTATGGCGACAACCCCGGCCCCGAATCGATAGGCGCCATCACGCGCGACGATCTCGCGGCTTTTTATGCGAAGCACTATGTTGCCAACCGCGCCGTCATCGCGATGATCGGCGATGCCACACGTGCCGATGCCGATCGCATTGCACGTCAGTTGACGACGCGCTTGCCGCAGGGCGCACCGTTGCCCGACCTGCCGTCGGTCGTCATCGCTGCCGGCAGCGAACAGCGCATTGCGCACAACTCGGCGCAGGCGCACATCCTGATCGGCGAACCGGCGCTGACGCGGCACGATCCGGACTACTTCGCGCTGCTGGTCGGCAATTACACATTGGGCGGCGGCGGTTTCGTATCGCGCTTGATGAACCAGGTGCGCGAGAAGCGCGGGCTGGCCTACGGCGTCTACAGTTATTTCGAACCGCTGGCGCAGCCGGGACCGTTCCAGATCGGTTTGCAGACGAAGAGCGACCAGGCCGACGAAGCGCTGCAGATCGTGCGCGAAACGGTTGCCGGTTTCCTGCGCGACGGGCCAAGCGAAGCGGAACTGGCAGCAGCCAAGAACAACCTGATCGGCGGTTTCGCGCTGCGGCTGGACAGCAATCGCAAGTTGCTGGAAAACGTCGCGATGATCGGCTTCTACGGCCTGCCGCTCGACTATCTCGATACGTGGACCGATAAGGTCTCGCGCGTCACGGCGGCGCAGATACGCGATGCGTTCAAGCGCAAGCTGCAGATGGACAAGCTGTCGACCGTGGTCGTCGGCGCGGCGGGCAAATCCGCGCCCTGAACATGATGGACTGGCACGGAGCGCCTGCGGTCCTTACAATGCGCTCCTTTGCAACGAATCTGCGTAGCGTCCACGCTGCGCACTGCACCGAGCCATGGCCAAACCGTCTCCCGTAAAAAAATCGCCGCCCCGTTCGGTGCCGCACCAGGTCCGCATCATCGGCGGCCAGTGGAAACGCACGCCGCTGGCAGTGCTGGACGCCGCAGGCTTGCGTCCGACGCCGGACCGCGTGCGCGAGACGGTCTTCAACTGGATCAATCACCTGATCGACGGCGGTTGGGACGGCCTGCGCTGTCTGGATGCCTTTGCCGGCACCGGCGTGCTGGGTTTCGAGGCGGCCAGCCGCGGCGCAGCCGAAGTCGTGATGGTTGAAATGCAGACGCAAGCCGTGCGCCAGATCGAAACGATCAAAGACAAGCTGCACGCGGAGCAGGTACGCATCCTGCGCAGTGATGCCATATCGACAATGCAGTCCTTGCAACGCAGCGGCAAGCAATTCGACCTGATTTTCCTCGATCCGCCGTATCACAGCGACTGGCTGGCACGCAGCCTGCCGTTGTGCGTGCCGCTGCTGCGCCCGGGCGGCCTCGTGTATGTCGAATCCGAGATGCCGCTGGCTGCCGAAACGCCGCCGGAATGGCTGCAGGGATGGCAAATCGTGCGAGCCGACAGCGCCGGCATGGTCTACTACCATTTGCTTCAGCCTGAAAAAGGGGCCGAAGTTCAGGCATAATTCGCTTTCTGTTCAGTTGCGGCACCCCTTTTGTCGTGCCGCGCCATGTATCAGCCAGGGCAAAGATGTCCTTGCCGCGCTTGCGGCACCTGCGCCTTCATGCGCGCATGACAAGCCACCGTACGGGAGCCAATATGGTCACAGCTGTTTATCCGGGAACCTTCGATCCACTGACGCGCGGTCATGAAGACCTCGTGCGTCGTGCGTCGGGTTTGTTCGACAAACTGATCGTCGGCGTTGCCGACAGCCGCAACAAGAAGCCGTTCTTCACACTGGAAGAACGCCTGACGATTTCCAATGAAGTGCTCGGTCATTATCCGAACGTCCACGTCGAGAGTTTCTCGGGACTGCTGAAGGATTTCGTGCGCCGCCACGACGCACGCGTGATCGTGCGTGGCCTGCGCGCGGTATCCGACTTCGAATACGAATTCCAGATGGCCGGCATGAACCGCTATCTGCTGCCGGATGTGGAAACGCTGTTCCTCACGCCGTCCGATCAATACCAGTTCATCTCCGGCACCATCGTGCGCGAGATCGCCAACCTGGGCGGTGACGTATCCAAGTTCGTGTTTCCGTCGGTCGACCGTTGGCTGAAGGAAAAGATCGCGGCACAGAAGAAATAAAAGAAGTGATCGGCAGCGGCGAAACGCGGTGAAGCATAGAATGGGTGCATTGATGTTTGGATGGAGTGCTGCATCATGGCGCTGATGATCACCGACACGCTGACCGAGGTTTCGCAAGGCATTGCCTTGCGCCGGGCAGCGCAGCAAACGCCTGCAGGCGTTTGGTGTATTCGTTGGAACGGAGGGCGCACATCATGGCGCTGATGATCACCGACGAATGTATAAACTGCGACGTCTGCGAGCCCGAATGCCCGAACGATGCGATCTCGATGGGGCTGGAAATCTACGAGATCGATCCGAACAAATGCACCGAATGTGTTGGCCACTTCGACGAGCCGCAATGCCAGCAAGTGTGCCCGGTCGAATGCATTCCGTTCAATCCGGCCTGGCGCGAGACGAAGGAAGAGCTGCAAGCCAAGTACGAACATTTGCAGGCCGAAGCAAAAACCGCTTCCTGAAAAAAATCAAAGGGACCATATCCGGTCCCTTTTTTATTTGAGTGACGTTGGCATCAGACCGCACTGACGACGCGATTTCTTCCTTCCTTCTTCGCGCGGTACAGCGCTTCGTCCGCATGCGCCAGCAGTTGCTGGGCGACCGCCGCTGCATCGTCGCTGCGTTCGATTTTGTCCAGCGTCGCCACGCCGATCGAAACGGTCGATACCAGTTCTTCGCCGGTGCTTAACCGCAATGGCGTACCGTTGACACTGTTGCGTATGCGTTCGGCGACGGCCAGTGCGGCATCGTGCGGCGCATCGATCAGCAGCACGACGAATTCCTCGCCACCGAAACGGCCCAGTGCGTCGCTCAGCCGTAGTTCGGCCTTGATCCGTGCAGCGACGGCGCACAGTACTTCGTCGCCACCCTGATGGCCGTAGCTGTCGTTGACCTTCTTGAAGTGATCCAGATCGATGTACATCGCCGACAGCGCATGGCCGTGGCGCCGCGTGCGGCCGACTTCTTCCAGCAGGCGGCGTTCGACGTAGCGCCGGTTATTCACGCCGGTGAGCGGATCGGTCAGGCCGATGTGCTGCAGGCGCTCGTTGTTGATGACGTTCTCGATGCAGATCGCGACGATGGAAGCACGGTGCTGCAGGATGTCGCTGCCGAGACTGGCGGTGAAGCGGGCGGCATCCAGGCTGCCCAGGCTCAGCCAGCCGATCAGGCTGTTGCGGCGGATCAGCGGCAGGATGGCGACGCTGGCCGGCTTCAATACCGAATCGGGAAACATGCGGCGATGCGCCAGCGTGTTGTACGGGCCGAGCGAGGCACGCCGCGCCGGATGATCGGGATCGTGCACGCCGTTCTGCTGTTCGACGAAGATCAGGTTCGGATAATCGCTGACGTCGATGCGCAAGTCGGTCAGGATGCGGCGGATTTCGGCTTCAGGATCGATCAGCGTCAGCGTGACGACATCGAGTTCCGATGCTTCGGTCAGCGTATCGAATACGCTGTCGATCAGTTCCTGGAAGGTATTGGCACCGATGAACTGCAGATCGAGTTCCTGGTAGCGCTGCATGATCTGCTGGTTGCGATGCGCTTCCTTCAGCAGCAACTGAAGCTGGCTGCGCAACTGCGAATTTTCGGAAACCAGCGGGTTTGTCATGAGGCGGGCGGACTACGGCGGCGCAGCATCGCGCAAGAGAGAATGCAAGAGCAAATACTACCTGCATGCTTTCTAGGCGGCAACTTGTGCGATGCAATAAGCTGCGTCGCCGTTGCGCAAAACGCGACCCCGCAGGTAAACAAATGCAAACGCGGATTCAGAATGCCAGGGCTACATCCACCGGCTGGCCGACGCGCAAGACCTGGCCTTCGCCTTCCAGCAGGATGGTATTGATGCCGAACGTGATGCGATCCTCGACACGCGGATTGGCGCGATAGGTCTGCAGGATATCCAGCGGATCGGGACCGAATTCGCCAGTGGCCTGGTCGATCGACGGTATCGGGCAGCGCGGGCAGGGTTTGACCGGTTTCAGCAACACCTCGCCGATACGGTAGGACTCGGCATAGTCCTCCTCGAACGGCGGAATGTCGCCCAGCACGATGTTCGGGCGGAAGCGGTTCATCGGCAGCGCCGCGCGTCCCTGCGCCACCAGTTTTTCGTTCAGATCGTCCAGCGAGCCGGTGCCGATCACCAGCATCGGGAAACCGTCGGCGAAGAAGGTCGGTACTTCCGCACCGTCCGTCCATTTCGTGCTGGCGATGCGTTTTGCATTCGGATGGAAACGGACAAGCCGGCAGTCGGTGCCGATGGCCTTGGAAAACCACGTCGCAATCGTTTCATCGCAATCGTAGGCGTCGACCTCGTCGTTCCACACGCGCACGCGCAGCAGGCGTTGATCGTCCGGATGCGGCAGGTCCAGTGGAATATCCAGGCGCAGCATGCCGGGCGCTTTCACTTCCAGCATGTCGCCGCGTATGCGCGGCACGATCAATGCCATTTTCGGAAAATCGCGCTGCGTCAGCATTTCGCCGTCGGGATCGACCACCATCCATTCGCGATCGTAGATGCGCTCGTGCATCAGGCCGGCGGGCGTTAATGTCGCTTCGCGCAGCGTGATGCCGGCGCAGGATTTGATTGGATACAGGTTCAGTTCGGCGAGGATGGGCATGGCGGTCGGGAGAGGGAAATCGCGCCTGACGGCGCGACGGGATTGATGAATCAGGCTGCTTTCTTGCGTAGTGGCGGGGCCATGAATTCGGGGCCGACCGGATCGGTAATGTGTTCGGCCAGCAGGGCATCGATGTCGGCCAGATCCTGCGTGCTCAGCTTCCATCCGAACACGTCGGCAATGCCGTTCAGCTGATCCGGGCGGCGCGCGCCCCACAGCGCAATCGTCGGTCCCTGATCCAGCACCCAGCGGATTGCCAGCGCCAGCACCGATTTGCCGTGGCGTTCGCGTGCGAATTTTTCCAGCGCGTCGACCGCCAACAAATATTGCGTAAAGCGCGGCTGCTTGAACTTGGGATCGGATTTGCGCAGGTCGTCGCCGTCGAAGGTCGTATCCGCGCGCATGCGGCCGGACAGCAGGCCGCGGCACAGCGCACCATACGCCAGCACGATCATTCCCTTGTCGCGCGCATACGGCAGCACGTCGGCTTCGATCGCACGTTCGAACAGGTTGTACGGCGGTTGTACGGTCGCCAGCGGTGCGACCGATGCAAATGCATCCATCTGCGCCGGCGTGTAGTTGCTGACGCCGACCGCGAGGATCTTGCCTTCCTGCTGCAGCTTCAACAGTTCGGCGGCGGTTTCCTCGAAGGGCACCAGCGTGTCCGGCCAGTGCACCTGATACAGGTCGATGCGATCGGTGCGCAGGCGGCGCAGCGAATCCTCGATTTCCTGGCGGATGCGTTCCGGCGTCGCATTGCGGCGCACGCGGCCGTCGTTCCATTCCAGTGCGACCTTGGTGGCGATGACAGCCTTGTCGCGCATGCCTTCCAGCGCGCGGCCGATCACTTCTTCCGAATGGCCGAAGCCGTAGACCGGTGCCGTATCGATCAGGTTGATGCCCTGGTCGATCGCACCGCGAATCGTGGCAATGGAAGCCGCGTCGTCGGCGCCGCCCCACATCCAGCCGCCGATGGCCCAGGTGCCGAGGCCGACGCGGGAAACGGGAACGGGGATGTTGGCGATGCGGATGGTTTCGGTCGTCATGGAAACGTTCTTGCGAAGAAAAGTCGAGCGGCAAATATAACGCATTCGCGAGAAACGCATCGGCGGCTGTGCAGAGGAATGTGCATGCCTGCGCGTGTATTTTTACATTCCATTTACAGGCGGTAACGCACTGTTTCCCTTCTTGATTCGACCGGCGCAAGGACTAATCTGGCAAACAGGCTATTGCGATGGAGGTTTTCATGTCTCGTCATTTTTTCAGTCATCTTTTTACCGGCATGGCGATCGGTGCCGGCTTGTTGTTCGGCAGCGCAGCCTTCGCTGCCGATGCCACGATCGAACAAGTGTATGCCGCTGCGGATGGTGGACATTTGGCGCAGGCGCAGCGGATGATGCGCGACATGCTGCGCGATCATCCGGATAACGGCAAGGCGCATTTCGTCGAAGCCGAACTGTTGGCGAGGCAGGGCGATCTGGCGCGTGCGCGCAGCGAATTGACGAAAGCGGAACGCCTGGCGCCCGGTCTGCCGTTCGTCAAGGTATCGGCCGTGCAGGAACTGGAAGGGTTGCTGAGAGCAGACAGCCTGCATGCTGCCGGCACTTCGCTGGCAAAAGCGTCGCACGGCGCATCGTGGGGCTGGATCGCTGCAGCGCTGGCGGCCGTGGCGATGTTCTCCTATGGAATACGTCAACGTGCATGCAATGCCGAAACGGCACCTTCCTATGGTTATGGCTATGCCAATGACGGCAACGGCCCGGTTCCGCAAAGCACAGGTTATGGCAGTGCGCCGACCGCTTCAGGAGGACTGGGCTCAGGTCTGTTCGGCAGCCTGGCTACAGGCGCGGCAGTCGGCGCGGGTGTGGTGGCCGGTGAAGCGTTGATGCATCGCGTGCTGGATGGCAGCAACAGCCAGTCGATGGTCGCGCCTGTGCCATCGCCGTTATGGGACGACATGCAACAACGCGAGCGTATTTATAGCAATTACGATATGGGCGGCAAGGACTTCGGGCTGAATGACGGTGTGTCGTGGGATGACGGTACGAACGGGATTGCAGATAGCGGAAACGATTCGTACGACGACTGGAGCTGATGCAATGATGCGAACTTGAACATGCAAATACAAAAAC
>DATDLO010000407.1:0-2527 GCA_036519215.1 Oxalicibacterium sp. | reverse complement strand
TTCACTTTTCACTTGTTACCTTCCATCCACGCGGCGGCTGCGTGCCAGCTCCAACTTTTCACAGACGAAGGCCGCGCCATCGATCAGGCGCGGCCCGGCGCGGTTCAGCAGATCGGCATCGATGGAGAACAGGTTGTCGCGCTTCACCGCCAGCAGGTCCGGATACTGCTTCCAGATTTCCAGCCCCTGCGTCGTCTTGCGTTCGCCGGTAATCATGGCTTCGGGATTTTCCAGCAGCACCGCCTCGGTGGAAACCGTCGGCGCGGTAACGCCCAGGCTGCCGAAAATGTTTTCTCCACCGCACAGGTGCAGCATGTCGCTGATGATATGGCTGCCGTTGACCGTATAAATCGGCTTGCCCCAGACCTGATAGAAGGTGCGCACCAGCGGGCGGTTGCCGTACTGTTTCTGCAATTGCGCCAATCGTGCACGTTCGTCGGCAGCAGTTTTCTCGGCCTGCCGTTCCGTGCCCATCAGCTTGCCGAGACGCGAAATGGAATCGGGAATATCGGCCAGCTTCTTCGGTTCGTTATAGAAGAACGGGATGCCCAGCTTGCGCAGGCTGTCGAGCTGGCGCTCGGAACTGCCGTGCAACCACACGACCAGCAGATCGGGCTTCAGCGCAATAACCCGTTCGAGATCGATCTGGCGATGATCGCCGACGCGCGGAATCTTCAGTGCCGCTGCCGGATAGTCGCTGTAACCGACGGTGCCGACGATGCGATCGCCGCCGCCGGCCGCAAAGATCAGTTCGGTCGCATGCGGCGCCAGCGAGACGATGCGCTGTGCCGGCTTTTCCAGCACGACGGCATTGCCGGCGTCGTCCTTCACCGTGATGGCGGCACCAGCCTGCGCGCAACACAGCGCAACCCAGATGACAACGATGGGCAAGACAGAACGTTTCATACATTTCCCCGTGAAGATTGCCAGTCGGCCAGCGCCTGCTGCAATCGCTGCCAGCCGGCTTCGTCCGGCGGCAGACCGAGACGCACGCCATGCGTGAACTGCCGGATCCAGATGCCATGTCGCGCCATGCAATCGGCAAAGTCAGCCGCATGTTTTTCCGGCCAGTATTGATACAGCGCACAACCGGCAGCGGCAATGCCATGCAACGCCAGCAGCGCATGCAGCCGCGCACTCTCTTCGCGCAGGCGATCGCGCATCTGCGACTGCCATGCCGTATCCATCAGTGCCGCCGTGCCGATCTGCTGCGCCGGCCCGCTGACCGTCCACGGGCCGAGCATGTCGCGCAAGCGCGTCAGCAAACCGGCTTCCGCGGCGACAAAACCCAGTCGTAAGCCGGCCAGTCCGAAGAACTTGCCAATAGAACGCAGCACGATCAAGCCGGGAAATCCTGCCGATGCCGCCGACGCTGCGATGCTCAACTCCGGCATCACGTCGCCGAATGCTTCATCGACGATCAACCAGCCGCCACGTGCCGCCAGCCGCCTCGCCCAATCGCGCAAGATGGCTGGCGCGACACTCTCGCCGGTCGGATTGTTCGGATTGCAGACAACCATCACGTCGCAATCGTCAACCGCCGAGGCAAGTTCCGCATACGGCAGTTCGCGCACCGTGTGGCCATTCTGTTTCCAGTGATACGCATGTTCGGCGTAGGCGATGGACGGCACGATCACACGCGACCGGCTGCGCAAGCGCGGCAACGCCTGGATCGCCGCCTGCGTGCCGGCCACTGCCAGCAGCGGCGATGCGCCGTAAAATTTTTCCGCTGCCTGCAGCAGCATCGCATCCGTTTCCGGCAAACGATGCCATGCATCGGCCGTCAATGACGGCACCGGATACGGATGCGGGTTGATGCCGGTCGACAGATCTAGCCAGTCTTCGCGAGGCCGGCCGTATCGCCTTACGGCATCGTCCAGATTACCGCCATGATCAAGCACGGAACACTCCCGCAATGACGATGACTCCTACCCACAGGCAGGCCGTTGCCGACACCAGTCGCCATGCGCGCACGATATCGCTGCCTTCCGCTGCCGGCCCTGTACCCAAGGGCGGGCGCTGTTCGATTTCGCCGTGATAGACGGCTGCGCCACCCAGCAGGATACCCAGCGCTCCCGCGCCGGCAGCCATCACCGGCCCCGCGTTCGGACTACTCCACGCCGAAGCCTGCGCACGCCAGCACCGCCATGCCTGCCGCGTATTGCCGAGCAAGGCATACGACAGCGCAGTCAATCGCGCCGGAATGAAATTCAATGCATCGTCAATACGCGCCGCCGCCCGGCCGAACGTATCGAAGCGCGGCGTGCGATATCCCCACATCGCATCCAGCGTATTCGCCAGACGGAACAGCAAGGCACCGGGACCGCCGGCAACGAGAAACCAGAACAGCGTGCCGAACACGGCATCGTTGCCGTTTTCCAGCAGCGACTCGACGCCCGCCTTCGCCAGGTCGGCTTCGTTGGCCTGCACCGTGTCACGGCTGACGATGCGCGCCGTCAGCCTACGCGCCCGCGGCAGATCGCCGACGGCCAATGCACGCGCGATAGGCAACGCATGATCGCGCAGG
>DATDLO010000406.1:0-4401 GCA_036519215.1 Oxalicibacterium sp. | reverse complement strand
CCGAACTGCTGATGATCCGCGACCTCGGCGTGCGCTTCGGACAGGGCTACAAGATCGCCAGGCCGAACGCGCATCCGATCACCACGTTGCCGGCGGAACTGCGCGCGATGCTGAACCAAAACAACGTCGCCGTCTATCCGCATGAGAAAGGGCGCAGCCATGATGTACTGACGGCTGCCAAGCTGCTGCGTCACGTGAAAGCCGTTTCGCCCGAGGTGCAGAACAATCGCATCTACGAAATGTTCAACAACGATCCGACGCTTGAAATCATTCCGGTCGTATCCAACGGCGTGCCGCTCGGCCTGATCACGCGCACCAACCTGATCGACAATTTTGCGCGGCCTTACCTGCGCGAACTGCACGGCAAGAAATCCTGCACGCTGTTCATGGACGCCAATCCGCTGATCGCCGACAAGAACACCGCGCTGCATACGCTGAGCCAGCTGATCGTCGATGCGGATCGCCATCATCTGTTCAACGGCTTCATCATCACCGACAACGGCCAGTACGCCGGCATGGGCAACGCGCATGACCTGATGCGCGAGATCACACAGATGCAGATCAATGCCGCGCGTTACGCCAATCCGCTGACGCTGTTGCCCGGCAACGTGCCGATCGACGAACACATCGACCGCCTGCTTGCCGGCGGCGCGCACTTCTGCGTCTGCTATGTCGATCTCGATCACTTCAAGCCGTACAACGACGTCTACGGCTACCGCAAGGGCGACGACGTGCTGCGGCTGACCGGCCGCATCCTCAGCGCGCACTGCGATCCGGAACGCGATTTCGTCGGCCATATCGGCGGCGACGATTTCATCATCCTGTTCCAGAGCACGGATTGGGAATGGCGCTGCCGCCAGATCATCGATGTATTCGCCGCTGCCATTTCCGGCTTCTACAGCGAAGAGCACCGCAATGCAGGTGGCTATATCAGCGAAGACCGGCGCGGCAAGAAGGTCTTTCACGCACTGGCGACGATTTCTCTCGGCTTGCTGAAGGTCGAACCCGGCGTGTACGGTTCACACCATCAGATTGCGGCCGCAGCAGCCGATTCCAAGAAACAGGCGAAAAAAATCCCGGGCAACAGTCTGTTCATCGACCGCCGCCTGGGACCTTTTGCCGGCGAGCGCGCCGACAGCGAAGAAAGTACGCAAGCCGATCCGCTTGCGCCGTGATACCGCTCTTTATCTGTTGTTGAGCGCGCGACTCAAGCGGCCGGCGCCAGCCTTTCCTGTCCGCCCATGTAAGGACGCAGCACTTCCGGCACGATGACGCTGCCGTCGGCCTGCTGGTAGTTTTCCAGCACGGCGACCAGCGTACGGCCGACTGCCAGACCCGAACCGTTCAGCGTATGCACCAGTTCCGGCTTGCCCTGCGCATTGCGGAAACGCGCCTGCATGCGGCGCGCCTGGAAGGCTTCGCAGTTGGATACCGACGAAATTTCGCGGTAGGTATTCTGTGCCGGCAACCACACTTCGATGTCGTAAGTCTTGGCCGCACCGAAACCCATGTCGCCGGTGCACAGCGTGATGACGCGGTACGGCAATCCGAGCTTCTTCAGGATGTTTTCGGCATGGCCGCACATTTCTTCCAGTGCCTCGTACGATTTCTCAGGATGCACGACCTGCACCATCTCGACCTTGTCGAACTGATGCTGGCGAATCATGCCGCGCGTATCGCGGCCGTAGCTGCCGGCTTCCGAACGGAAGCATGGCGAATGCGCGGTCAACATCATCGGCAGCGATTCGGCCGGCAGGATTTCGTCGCGCACGATATTGGTCAGCGAGACTTCGGCAGTCGGAATCAGGTACAACGATTCGCCTTCGCCCTCCTGCCCACCTTTCTTCACCGCGAACAGGTCTGCTTCGAACTTCGGCAACTGGCCGGTGCCCTTCAGCGAATCGGCGTTGACGATATACGGCGTATAGCATTCGGTATAGCCGTGTTCGCCGGTGTGCGTATCGAGCATGAACTGCGCCAGTGCACGGTGCATGCGCGCGATGCCGCCCTTCATCACGGCGAAGCGCGAACCGGTCAGCTTGGCAGCGACATCGAAATCGAGGCCGAGCGGCGCACCAACATCGACGTGATCCTTGACTTCGAAATCGAAAGTGCGCGGCGTACCGATCTTGCGCATCTCGACGTTGTCAGCTTCATCCTTGCCGACCGGCGCCGACTCGTGCGGCAGGTTCGGAATCGCCAGCATGAAATCGGCGAGGCGGCTTTGCAGAACATCCAGTTGCGCAGCCGAATTCTTCAGCTCGTCACCAATGCCAGCCACTTCCGCCATCACCGCCGACGTATCCTCACCCTTGCCCTTCAGCATGCCGATCTGCTTGGACAGCGTGTTGCGCTTGTTTTGCAGTTCCTCAGTGGCGGACTGTATCCGCCTGCGCTCCGCTTCCAGTGCATTGAAGGCGGTGACGTCGAGCTGAAACTTGCGGCCGGCCAGGCGGGCGGCGACGCTGTCGATGTCTTTGCGGAGGAGTTGGATGTCGATCATGGCAATGGCGAAATGGGTAAAAGTGCGAAATCGCAAAACCGCCATTGTACCAAGAGCGCCATGACGCAGGCTGCATGCGGCACCATGCCATTTGCCATGGGAGCGGCCGTCAGGCGAGTGCTTGTTTCTTATTTCTATTTCTTATTTCTGTTTCTTGCGTGCTTCGCGATCGAGCTGGCGCAGGTAGTCCAGCTTCTCGCCGATCTTGCCTTCCAGCCCGCGCGGCGTCGGCTCGTACCAGTGCGGCTCGGCCATGCCGTCCGGCAGATAGGTTTCGCCGGCGGCATAGGCATCCGGCTCGTCGTGCGCGTAGCGGTACAGCTTGCCGTAGCCGAGTTCCTTCATCAGCTTGGTCGGCGCATTGCGCAGATGTTCTGGAACAGAACGCGATTTGTCCTTGGCGACGAAGGCGCGCGCCTGGTTGTAAGCCTTGTAGCCGGCATTGCTCTTGGCCGCCATCGCCAGATAGATGACGGCCTGCCCCAGCGCCAGTTCGCCTTCCGGCGAGCCGAGCCGCTCGTAAGTGGCGGCCGCCTCGTTGACGATCGTCATCGCGCGCGGATCGGCCAGGCCGATGTCCTCCCACGCCATGCGCACGATGCGACGCGACAGATAACGCGGATCGGCACCGCCGTCGATCATGCGGCAAAACCAGTACAGCGCGCCATCCGGACTGGAACCGCGCACCGACTTGTGCAGTGCCGAAATCTGGTCGTAGAAGTTGTCACCGCCTTTATCGAAGCGGCGCAACGCATCGCCGAGACAAGCCTTCAGCAAGTCGGCATCGATCTCGTTCTGCTTCTTCGCCTGCGCGGCGCGCGCAGCAATTTCCAGATTGTTCAACAGCTTGCGGCCATCGCCATCGGCACTGGCGACCAACATCGCTTTTGCATCGGGCGTGAACGCGATGTCGCCCAGTTCTTCGTGCGCCGCACGATCGACCATCGCGCCGAGATCGTTTTCATCCAGCGACTTCAGTACATACACCGCTGCACGCGACAGCAGTGCGCTGTTGACTTCGAATGACGGATTCTCGGTCGTCGCGCCAATGAAGGTGAACAGGCCGCTCTCGACGTGCGGCAGAAAAGCATCCTGCTGGCTCTTGTTGAAGCGATGCACCTCGTCGACGAACAGGATCGTGCGACGGCCCATCGCGCGCGACAGTTCGGCGCGTTCGACCGCTTCGCGAATGTCCTTGACGCCGGACAGCACGGCCGACAATGCGATGAAATCGGCCTGGAAACTGTCTGCCATCAGGCGTGCCAGCGTCGTCTTGCCGACGCCAGGCGGCCCCCACAGGATCATCGAATGCGGTTCACCCGATTCGAAGGCGACGCGCAGCGGCTTGCCGGGGCCGAGGATGTGCTGCTGGCCGATCACGTCGTCCAGCGTCTGCGGCCGCATGCGTTCGGCCAGTGGCGTGGTTTTCATCAAAATGATGTCCCGATCAAAAAGCAATCGACGCCAGCCCTTTCGGACTGGCGTCGCGTTGTCACCGTTGTCACGTTTGCTGCCGGCGCGGGCCGGCGCTCACATGGCCGTTACTGGAAGACGTCGGCGCCCTTCGGCATCGTGAACTTGAACTGGTTGGCCGGCATCGGCGGATTGCGTTCGAAACTCTCGAACGTCAGCAGCGAAACCTGGCCGAACGAATCGCGCACTTCCATCGCGGCCGGCACACCGTTCTTCATGCCGATGCCGATGCGCTCGAACGTCGTGTCCTTGGCCTTGGGCACGACTTCCAGCCATTCCATGCCGTCCTTGGTTTCGCCTTCCTTCAGCGTGAAATTCTTTTCCAGGTCGTTGCTGCCGAACAGGATGGCTGCCGGCGACGAACCGAGCGCATCGCCCAGCTTCTTCACCGTGACCTGGTTCAGATCCTTGTCGTAGATGTACAG
>DATDLO010000405.1:0-2498 GCA_036519215.1 Oxalicibacterium sp. | reverse complement strand
ATCTACCTGATCAAGCAGGTGCTGGAGGGCAAGGAGCCGACCGCAAAAACGCAACTGCATCTGGACCGCTGCCTGACCTGTCGCAATTGCGAAACGACCTGTCCTTCCGGCGTGCAATACGGACGCCTGGTCGACATTGGCCGCAAGGTCGTATCGGAACGCGTCGAGCACACGTTCGGCGAAAAACTGAAACGCACGGCTTTGAAGGAATTCCTGCCGCGCAAATGGCTGTTCGCGCCCGCGATGAAGACGGGCCAGTTGTTCCGTCCACTATTGCCGAAAAAATTGAAGGACAAGGTACCGCGTGCGCAGCATGCCGGAACCTGGCCGACGGCCGCGCATGCGCGCCGCATGCTGTTGCTGGACGGCTGCGTGCAGCCTGCGATGTCGCCCAATATCAATGCGGCGACGGCACGCGTGTTCGATGCGCTGGACGTGCAGTTGATCGTCGCCCCCAAGGCCGGCTGCTGCGGCGCGATCCGTTATCACCTGAACGATCATGAAGCGGCGCGCGACGATGCGCGCCGGAATATCGATGCATGGTGGCCGCACGTCGAAGACGGCGCGGAAGCGATCGTGATGACGGCATCCGGCTGCGGCGTGATGGTCAAGGATTATGGCCATCTGCTGATCGACGATCCGGACTATGCGGAAAAGGCGCGGCGTATTACCGAGCTGACAAAAGACCTCAGTGAAATCCTGCCGCAGTTCGAACAGGAGCTCGCAGGCAGGCTGGCGGGCAAGACGATGCAGCGTGTCGCCTGGCATCCGCCATGCACACTGCAGCACGGCCAGCAGATACGCGGCAAGGTCGAGCAGTTGCTGCGCGTCGCCGGTGTCGATGTGCAGCTGTGCGCGGAGAGCCACCTCTGCTGCGGTTCGGCCGGCACCTACTCGGTACTGCAGCCGGAACTGTCATACAGCCTGCGCGACCGCAAGCTGGCAAACCTGGAAGCGACCGGTGCAGAGACCATCGTCTCGGCCAACATAGGCTGCATCACGCATCTGCAATCCGGTACGGACAAGCCGGTGCGGCACTGGATCGAACTGGTCGACGATGCGTTACGCAGTGCGTAGTGCATGCATTGCGTCAAGGGAAAACGCCGGCAATTGCCGGCGTTTTTGTTGAGCGGAACAGATAAAAGAAAAAGGCCAAAGAAAGATCAAAGAAGAGGCAAAGCGAGAAGCCGGGCGACACGGCGTTGTTCGTCGCTTCATGCGAAAACTATTCGCCGAGCAATTGTGCGATGTCCGCCGCCAGTTCCTCGGGTTTGGTTTGCGGTGCATAACGTTTGAATACGCTGCCGTCCTTGCGGATCAGGAATTTGGTGAAATTCCATTTGATGGCTTCGCTGCCCAGCAGACCCGGCGCAGCATGCTTCAGGTACTTGAACAACGGTTCGGCATCGCTGCCGTTCACGTCGATTTTCTCGAACAGCGAAAACGACACGCCGTAATTTTTCTCGCAGAAAGCGCCGATCTCGTTGGCGTCGCCCGGCTCCTGTCCGCCGCATTGATTGCAGGGAAAGCCGAGCACTTCCAGGCCGCGTTCGCCGAATTGCCGATGCAATTCTTCCAGCCCCTTGTACTGCGGCGTGAACCCGCATTTGCTCGCGGTATTGACGATCAGCATGACCTTGCCGCGGTACTGCGACAGATCGACCGGTGCGCCGGTCAGGGCGGTAACGGTGAAATCATGGACGTTGCTCATGCTGCCTCCTGCCTTTCATGCCGCGATTGACATCGCTGTCTACACGATGCCCAGATGCTCGGTGCCTTTGGACAGATCGCGGCCGTGCGCTTCCTTGCCGTGCAGCTTGATCGACAGCCGCAAATCGTTGACCGAGTCGGCGTTGCGCAGCGCATCTTCATAGGAAATCTTGCCGGCTTCGTACAGATCGAACAGCGCCTGATCGAAAGTCTGCATGCCGAGTTCGCGCGACTTCTTCATGATTTCCTTGATCTCGTGCACGTCGCCCTTGAAGATCAGGTCGGAGATCAGCGGCGAGTTCAGCATGATCTCGACGGCCACGCAGCGCCCCTTCGTATCCTTCAGCGGGATCAGGCGTTGCGACAGCATTGCCTTCAGGTTCAGCGACAAGTCCATCAGCAGCTGCTGGCGGCGCTCTTCCGGGAAGAAGTTGATGATGCGGTCCAGCGCCTGGTTGGAACTGTTCGCGTGCATCGTCGCCAGGCACAGATGGCCGGTTTCAGCGAAGGCGATGGCGTAGTCCATCGTTTCGCGGTCGCGGATTTCGCCGATGAAGATCACGTCTGGCGCCTGGCGCAGCGTGTTCTTCAGTGCGATGGCCCAGTCTTCGGTATCGACGCCGATCTCGCGCTGTGTGATCACGCAGTTCTTGTGCGGATGCACGTATTCGACCGGATCCTCGATCGTGATGATGTGGCCGTAACTGTTTTCGTTGCGATAGCCGAGCATGCCGGCCAGCGTGGTCGATTTGCCGGAGCCGGTGGCGCCGACCATGATGACGAGGCCG
>DATDLO010000404.1:0-4037 GCA_036519215.1 Oxalicibacterium sp. | reverse complement strand
GTGAAGCGCCTTGAACGTGGCGACCAATCCTTCGATGGCAAGCGCGACGATGACGACGACAAAGAATCGCGACAGGAAGCGGCGCACCCGCGTCGGCGCGCTGATGTCCGCATTGCGGATGACTTCTTCCTCGATGATGGTTTCGGCGATCTGCAGCGCGACTACAGCAGCGGCTAGCCAGCCTATTGCTTCGATGATGGCCTGCGCGGCAGCGGCATCGCGGCTGCCGGCAAAAGCGATCCAGCCGAGACGGCCGGAAATGGCGATCAGCATCAGCGCGGCAGCGGCGAAAAACACCGCCATCAGGCCGTGGATCAGGCGGAATACGTATGTAATTTGCTTCATGTTTTTTTCTCCTGATCGCGACTCGTCTTCGCTATCTTCCGCCGGTCACATCGAGCAATGCACCCGTCGTATAGGATGCCTTTTCCGACAGCAGCCACATGACGGCTTCGGCGATTTCCACCGGCTGACCGCCGCGTTGCATCGGTACTGCTGCTTTGACGCGTTCCACGCGATCCGGTTCGCCGCCGCTGGCATGAATTTCAGTGTAAATCACACCCGGACGCACGCCGTTGACGCGTATGCCTTCGGTGGCGACCTCCTTCGCCAGGCCGATCGTCAGCGTGTCGATCGCACCTTTGGATGCAGCGTAGTCCACGTATTCGCCGGGACCGCCGGCACGCGCCGCGATGGAGGAAATATTGACGATGGCGCCGCCCTTGCCGCCATGAAGGGTGGACATGCGCTTGACCGCCTCACGCGCGCAGACGAAGCTGCCGACGATATTGGTGGTGAAGATGCGCTGCAGGCGTGCCACGTCCATCTGGTCCACGCGCATCTGTTTTTCCAGGATGCCGGCATTGTTGACGAGTGCCGTCAATGGGCCGAACTGGCGATCGACCTTGTCGAACATGTTCAGAATGTCCGCTTCGATAGCGACGTCCGCGCGCACCGCCATCGCGTCGCCGCCGTCACGCGTAATGCTTTCGACGACCGCTTCGGCCGCATCGCGGTTATGCAGATAACTGATGCAGACGGCATAGCCTTCGCTGGCCGCCAGCGCAGCTGTTTCCGCGCCGATGCCGCGGCTGCCGCCGGTGATGATGATGATTTTCCTGTCCATGTCGTCTCCGAGAATGGTATTCGCCGCTGTCCGCATGGGCGGTCTGGCACGGTAGTGCCTGCATTAAAATACCAGTATGCCTGCTGCCCGCCAACCGTTGCCGTCCACTTCTCCACTGGCCTGCTTTCCGCCCGTCGTCGACAAACAGACGGCCATCCTGATTCTCGGCAGTTTTCCCGGCGAAGCTTCACTGGCTGCACAGCAATACTATGCGCATCCGCGCAATCAGTTCTGGCCGCTATTGTCGTCCGTGCTGAATGCAGATCTGACTTCCCTTTCCTACGAAGCAAGGCTGACACGATTGCGCGCGCACCGTATCGGCTTGTGGGACGTCATTGCCGCCTGCACACGCGAAGGCAGTCTCGACAGCGCGATCCGCGAGGCGCAGCACAACGATTTCGCGCAACTGAAGCATCTGTGTCCGGCGCTGCGCCGCGTCTGCTTCAACGGCAAGACATCCGGCAAACAGGCGCCGCTGTTCGCAGCGGCAGGATTCGACACGCTGGTCCTGCCATCCTCGTCGCCGGCCTATGCGGCGATGAACTTTGAAAACAAGCTGGAGCAATGGCGCGGTATCATCGCGCAGTTTTGAACGCAGTTTTATAAAACCTACCGATTCCATGCTGATCAAACGCAAGTCCATCGAAGCAGATGCCAACCGCAAGAGCGGCCCCGGCAAAAAACCCGTTCCCATGAAACCGCCGCGCACCGTGAAATTCGCCCCGGTCACGCTATCGGAACAGTTCGGCGTGCGCTATCTGCACTTCGGCACGGAATGGGTGCAGGGCGCAATGCGTGTCTCGAAGCCGGACTGGATCGAGCTGGAATACGCGCAGCAGATGATGGCGTGGATGCTCTTCATCGAGAAGCCGCAGCATGTCGTGCAACTCGGCCTCGGCACCGGCGCGCTGACCAAGTTTTCCTACCGACGCTTTCCAGAGGCGCGCGTCACCGCGATCGACCTGAACCCGGCCGTCCTCATGATCTGCGCATCGATGTTCAAACTGCCGCCGAACGATGAACGGCTGAACGTGATCGAGATGGATGCGCTGGAATACGTGAACGATGCCGCCAACCACGGCAGTGTCGATGCGCTGCAGGTCGATCTGTACGACGCCACCGCGCGCGGCCCGGTGCTGGATACGCCGGAGTTCTACCAGGCTTGCGCGAACTGCCTGACGCCAAACGGCATCATGACGGTCAACCTGTTCGGCGACCATCCGAGCTATGCGAAGAACCTGAGCGCGATGCATTACGCGTTCGATACCGTCATCACGCTGCCGGAGGTCCACGAAGGCAATGTGATCGCCATCGCCTTCAACACGACGCCGGTGCTGGACATTCCGGCGCTGTACGAACGCGCGGCGCAGATCACAGCCGCCACCAAGCTGCCGGCCAAATCCTGGGTCAACGGCATCAAGGCGTGGCAGGCGCAACAGTAAGCCCCATCATTCGCGGCAATAGGCTGCACGCCGCACAGGCCATGTGCTAGCATCGGCCGAACCGTTCATTCCGCAGGTCAGCCATGTCCACCGCTTCCGTCGCACCGGCGTCCGCCGGCAAACCCGTCGCAAAAAAACTGGATCTGCAGCAGATCTTCAGCTGGCTGCTGGCCGACGGCATCCTCGCGAAGAACGACATCAAGGGCTTCTACACGCAGGCGCAGGTCATCTACAAGAATGCGCCGACCGGCATGCACCCGCTGGTCGCCGTCGCGCAGTGCAAGCTGACCTCGATCAGCTCGCCGCCGCGCCCGCTGACGCTGGACTGGCTGACCGAATGGCTGGCCGGAAAAGTGAAGCTGCCTTTCTTCCGCATCGATCCGCTGAAGATCGACTTCACGAAGGTCGCCGACGTGATGTCCGCCTCCTATGCCACGCGCTTCCACATCCTGCCGGTTGAGCTGACACCGACCGAGCTGGTAGTCGCCACCTGCGAACCGTTCATGAACGAATGGGAACCGGAGATCGCGAAGATTTCGCGCCGCACCGTGCGCCGCGTGATCGCCAATCCGCTCGACATCGCGCAGTACACGACACAATTCTTCGCACTGGCGAAATCGATCAAGGGCGCGAAAAAACTGAACGGGCAAGACGTCGCGCTGCGCAACAATTTCGAGCAGCTGGTCGAACTGGGCAACAGCAAGCAGGTCGATGCGAACGACCAGCACATCATCAACATCGTCGACTGGCTGTGGCAATACGCGTTCGAGCAGCGCGCCTCCGATATTCACCTCGAACCGAAACGCGAATTCTGCGCGGTCCGCTTCCGCATCGACGGTGTGCTGCATCAGGTCTACCAGGTGCCGCCGTCGGTGATGCTGGCAATGACGGCGCGCATCAAGCTGCTCGGCCGCATGGACGTGATCGAAAAACGCCGACCACAGGATGGCCGCATCAAGACGCGCACCAACAACGGCCAGGAGATCGAACTGCGGCTGTCCACCATGCCAACCGCCTTCGGCGAAAAGCTGGTGATGCGTATCTTCGATCCGGACGTCGTCGTCAAATCGCTGCCGGAACTCGGCTTTCCGCCCGACGATGCGGCACGCTGGGATCATTTGACCAAACAACCGCACGGCATCATCCTCGTCACCGGCCCGACCGGCTCCGGCAAGACCACCACGCTGTACACCACGCTGAAGGCGCTAGCGACCAGCGAAGTCAATGTCTGCACGGTGGAAGACCCGATCGAAATGGTCGAAGGCTCGTTCAACCAGATGCAGGTGCAGCACGGCATCGACCTGTCGTTCGCCGACGGCGTGCGCGCGCTGATGCGGCAAGACCCGGACATCATCATGGTCGGCGAGATCCGCGATCTGGAAACCGCCGAGATGGCAATCCAGGCCGCGCTGACCGGCCACCTCGTGCTTTCCACATTGCATACCAACGATGCGCCGTCGGCCGTGATG
>DATDLO010000403.1:0-5931 GCA_036519215.1 Oxalicibacterium sp. | reverse complement strand
CAGCGAGTTGATCAGACCGATGTTCGGGCCTTCCGGCGTTTCGATCGGGCAGACGCGACCATAGTGCGTCGGATGCACGTCGCGCACTTCGAAGCCGGCACGCTCACGGGTCAGACCGCCTGGGCCCAGTGCGGAGACGCGACGCTTGTGCGTGATCTCGGACAGCGGGTTGGTTTGGTCCATAAACTGCGACAACTGCGACGAACCAAAGAATTCGCGGATCGCAGCCGAAATCGGCTTGGAGTTGATCAGGTCGTGCGGCATCAGGTTATCCGCTTCGGCCTGGCCGAGGCGTTCCTTGACAGCGCGCTCGACACGCACGAGGCCGGCACGGAACTGATTTTCCGCCAGTTCGCCGACGCAACGCACGCGGCGGTTACCCAGGTGATCGATATCGTCGACTTCGCCGCGACCGTTGCGCAGCTCGACCAGAATCTTGATCACGGCCAGAATGTCGTCGTTCGACAGGGTCATGTCGCCCGTCAGTTCGTCGCGGCCGATACGGCGGTTGAATTTCATGCGGCCAACCGACGACAGGTCGTAACGATCTGCGTTGTAGAACAGGCCGTTGAACAGCGCTTCCACCGAATCTTCGGTCGGCGGCTCGCCAGGACGCATCATGCGATAGATCGCGACACGTGCGGCCATTTGGTCAGCCGTATCGTCGGTACGCAAGGTTTGCGAGATGTAGGCACCCTGATCCAGATCGTTGGTGTACAACGTCTGGATTTCGGTAATGCCGGCTTCGCGCAGGCGTGCCAGCGTTTCCTCGGTCAGTTCGTCGTTGGCGCTGGCGATGATTTCACCGGTGCTGCTGTCGACGATGTTTTTCGCCAGTACGCGGCCCAGCAGATAATCTTCCGGCACGGAAATGTGCTTAATGCCGGCAGCATCGATGTCGCGCACGTGCTTGCTGTTAATACGCTTGTCTTTGGCAACGATGACCTTGCCGGCTTTGTCGGCGATATCGAAACGCGCGACTTCGCCACGCAGGCGCTCGGCCACGAACGCCATTTCGCCGCCCTCTTCACGCAGCTTGAAGTTGTCGAAGACGAAGAAGTTTTCCAGGATCTGTTCCGGCGTCATGCCGATCGCCTTCAACAGGATCGTGACCGGCATCTTGCGGCGACGGTCGACACGGAAGAACAGGATGTCCTTTGGATCGAATTCGAAATCCAGCCAGGAACCGCGGTAAGGAATGATGCGTGCCGAGAACAGCAACTTGCCCGACGAATGCGTCTTGCCGCGGTCGTGCTCGAAGAACACGCCAGGCGAACGGTGCAGCTGCGACACGATGACACGCTCGGTACCGTTGATCACGAACGAACCGGTGGTCGTCATGAGCGGCAATTCGCCCATGTAGACTTCCTGCTCTTTCATTTCCTTGACGACCGGCTTGGTCGGCGATTCCTTGTCCAGGATCACCAGGCGCACCTTGGCACGCAGCGGCGACGCATAGGTCAGGCCACGCTGCTGGCATTCCTTGACGTCAAACGGCGGTTCGCCGAGGACGTAGGACAGGAATTCGAGCCGCGCAAAACCGTTGTGCGACACGATAGGGAAAATCGACGTAAAGGCAGATTGCAGGCCTTCGTTCTTGCGTTGCGACGGAGTTGTATATTCCTGCAAAAAACTCGTATACGAATCGAGTTGTGTAGCAAGCAGGAACGGAACGTTGTGAACGTTAGCGCGTTTCGCAAACGATTTGCGAATGCGCTTCTTCTCAGTAAATGAGTAGTGCATGGACACTCCGTGAGTGACAGGGGAAAGGATGGAGATTTCAAGTCTCAATGCCAAACAGCTTTATTGCCATTCAGACACTAAAACTTCAAGTCTCAGCCCTTGAAGCCTTGAAAACGGTCGACCGATCAGATTACATCAAGTTGCAGAAATCTGCCGAAACCGATCCGAAACGACCAAAAACGACAAAGGAGCCAAAGCAGAAACCACCCTTTCGGGTAGTTCCAGGCTTTGACTCGGTGCCGAGGTAAAAACCTTGGCGAATGACAGACCCGAATTACTTGAGGTCCGCTTTCGCGCCGGCTTCTTCCAGTTTTTTCTTGGCAGCATCTGCGTCTGCTTTGGCGATGCCTTCCTTAACTGGCTTCGGTGCGCCGTCAACCAGATCCTTGGCTTCTTTCAGACCCAGGCCGGTGATTTCGCGAACTGCCTTGATGACGCCAACTTTATTTGCGCCGACTTCGGACAGAACAACCGTGAATTCGGTTTGTTCTTCAGCAGCAGCTGCACCGCCAGCTGCGCCGCCAGCTGCCGGAGCAGCCATTGCAGCAGCGGATACACCGAATTTCTCTTCGAATGCCTTGACCAGGTCATTCAGTTCCAGAACCGTCAGGTTGCCTACGGCTTCCAGGATGTCGTCTTTGCTAATTGCCATTTGAAACTCCTAAATTTTTCAATAATTACATCTGATTGGTACTGACGCCAAAACGTCGAAACACAAGCGCAGGCCGCATTGCGGCGACCTTTTATTCTGCTGGGGTTTCGGCAGTTTCAGCTGCTGCCGGCGCTGCAGCTGCAGGCGTTTCGCCTTCAGCTTTTTTAGCAGCGAGAGCAGCCAGACCACGCGTAAAGCTCGCAACCGGAACCAGCATCATGCCCAGGACTTGGGCCAGCAGGACTTCACGGCTAGGAATATTTGCCAACGCTGCGACAGCCGCTTTATCAAGCGTCTTGCCTGCGTAGTTACCTGCCTTCACAACCAGTTTGTCGTTGGTTTTGGCAAAGTCGTTGACGACTTTTGCTGCAGCAACAGCGTCATCCGAGATCGAATAGATCAGCGGACCGGTCATTTCGGAAGCGAGGTCGGCAAATGCGGTGCCTTCGACAGCGCGACGAGCAAGCGTGTTTTTCAACACGCGCAGGTACACGCCTTCGGCACGCGCTTTGGCGCGCAGTTGTGTCAAGTGACCAACCTGGATGCCACGATATTCGGCCACGACGATCGTCTGCGCAGATGCAATCTTGGCAGAGATTTCGGCGACTACGGCCTTTTTGTCATTCAGATTGAGACTCAAGATCAACCTCCAGTAATAATGCTCGGCGCCTGCACAGCCATGATTGACTGCCTGCCTTGCATCGTTTCGAACACGGCGTCCGAAGTTAGGAGTTCAATACTGGCGAAACCAGCAAGAGAGCTGCAAAACTTTTTCGGGTACACCATCTGCGTTGGGTATCGATCGTTGCCGATGCGACGTTTATCTTTGTGCACCAACCGCATGCACGCGGCCCAACGGTCTTTGATTGCCTGAACCTGCTTCATTACTGCCGAAACAGGTCCAGCCCAAAGATGCGCCCGCCGCGAAGCGACGGGACTTGATTCTGCTATTAGGCGCTCAGCGTGGTCTGATCGACACGCACACCCGCACCCATCGTCGACGACAGCGAAACCTTGCGCAGGTAGATACCTTTGCTGGTCGCCGGCTTGGCCTTGTTCAGTGCATCGATCAGGGCCAGCAAATTCGACTTCAGGTCGGCGTCGCTGAACGACTTGCGACCGATCGTTGCGTGGATGATGCCTGCCTTGTCGGTACGGTACTGCACCTGACCGGCTTTGGCGTTCTTCACTGCGGTAGCGACGTCAGGCGTCACGGTGCCGACTTTCGGGTTCGGCATCATGCCGCGCGGACCGAGGATCTGGCCCAGCGTACCGACGATACGCATGGTATCGGGCGAAGCGATGACGATGTCGAAAGGCATGTTGCCGGCTTTGATTTGCTCAGCCAGATCTTCCATACCGACGATATCGGCGCCAGCGGCTTTCGCCTGCTCAGCCTTGTCGCCGCTAGCGAACACAGCCACACGAACGGTCTTGCCGGTACCAGCCGGCAGCACGACGGAACCACGAACGACCTGGTCCGATTTCTTGGCATCGACACCCAGTTGAACGGAGATATCGATCGATTCGTCGAACTTGGCCGATGCGCATTCCTTGATCAGCGCAACAGCGTTGTCGAACGGATATGCCTTGGTGCGATCGACTTTGGCTTTGATCGCTTTAACGCGTTTGGACAACTTAGCCATTACAGACCCTCCACCGTGATACCCATCGAACGCGCAGAACCAGCGATCGTACGCACAGCAGCGTCCAGATCGGCGGCGGTCAGGTCCGGGGTTTTCAATTTAGCGATTTCTTCAGCTTGTGCACGCGTCAGCTTGCCGACCTTGTCGGTATGCGGCTTGGCCGAACCTTTTTGCACGCCGGAGTGCTTCTTGATCAGGAAGGTCGCAGGCGGCGTCTTCATCACGAACGTGAAAGACTTGTCTGCGAATGCGGTGATCACAACCGGAATCGGCATGCCGGCTTCCAGACCTTGGGTCTGCGCATTGAATGCCTTGCAGAATTCCATGATGTTCAGACCGCGCTGACCCAGCGCCGGACCGATCGGAGGGGATGGATTTGCTTTACCAGCCGGCACTTGCAGCTTGATAAAACCAACGATTTTCTTTGCCATGATGGCTCCTACATTGGTTGAGTGGTAGCGCCCTTTCGTTCGTCTTGCGACTTACTACTGGGGCTCCTCTTGAATCCGGATTCCGGGATCTGGCGATCCACGACGCTCCGGTCAGCGTTGAATACTTATACTTTTTCGACCTGACCGAATTCCAGTTCGACCGGCGTGGCACGACCGAAAATTGTGACCGACACGCGCACCTTCGACTTCTCGTAGTTGACTTCTTCGACGTTGCCGTTGAAATCGGTGAAGGGGCCTTCCTTGATGCGCACCATTTCGCCAACTTCGTACAACACTTTCGGGCGCGGCTTTTCGACGCCTTCCTGCATTTGCTGCATCAGCTTGTCGACTTCGTGCACCGGGATCGGTGTCGGCTTGTTCGATTTGCCGCCGATAAAACCGGTGACCTTGCTGGTGTTTTTCACCAGATGCCAGGTCTCGTCGGTCATTTCCATTTCAACCAGCACGTAGCCCGGGAAGAAACGGCGCTCGCTGACCGACTTGTGGCCGTTCTTGACTTCCACGACCTCTTCGGTCGGCACCAGAATCTGGCCGAACTGTTCCTGCATGCCTGCACGCGCGATGCGTTCGGTCAACGCACGCTGCACGCTCTTTTCCATGCCGGAATAGGCGTGCACAACATACCAGCGCTTCTTGCCCGCAGAAGCAGACGCGGCGCCCGATGCGCCGCCTTGCGAGTCATCTTGCATATTGTCTGCCATTATCGTTTCCAGCCCAAAATGAGGTCGTACAGCACGACCTCGAGAATCTTGTCCGTACCCCACAGGAAGATGGCCATGACCAGCACGAAGCCGAACACAATGGCCGTCATCTGCATGGTTTCCCTGCGTGTCGGCCAGACCACTTTCTTGGTCTCGCGAACCGATTCTTTCGCAAAATTGACGAAATCGCGACCGGACGTCGACGTCCACGCAATCGCAATCGCAACAATCAAACCACCAACCAGCGCAGCTGCGCGCACGGCCGTGGTTTTGTCCGACAACACATAAAAGCCGACGACACCCGCAATGACGGCAATGATCGCCAGAACGATCTTGATCTTGTCGCCGGAAGCGCCAACGGTTTGTACGGGTTGATTAGACATACTCTCTACTTTCGATGCCTTGCACCAGATCGGTGGCAGGGGCGGAGGGCCTCGAACCCCCAACCTACGGTTTTGGAGACCGTCACTCTGCCAATTGAGCTACGCCCCTATTCACTACCACTTACTACCACACCACTACAACAGCACTGCCTGAATCGATTGCGGCGATCACTTGGATCGCCGCAGAATTCCGATTCTTAGTCCATGATCTTGGCGACGACACCGGCGCCGACGGTACGACCGCCTTCACGGATTGCGAAGCGCAGACCTTCTTCCATTGCGATCGGGTTGATCAACTGCACCGTGATCGACACGTTGTCGCCCGGCATGACCATTTCCTTGTCCTTCGGCAGT
>DATDLO010000402.1:0-5454 GCA_036519215.1 Oxalicibacterium sp. | reverse complement strand
TTCGACTTCTTCGTAGCCGGTCTTGCCATGCAGCTGCCGTTCGTAGCTGCGCTCCAGCCCTTCCTTGCCGATGTGTTCGGTACCGCGGTAATTGGTCGCGTCTTCGCTATCCTCGATTTCCTTCTCGTCGCGCTGGCTGATGCGGCCGATATAACCGATCACATGCGAAGCCGTTTCGCCCAGCGGATACTGGCGGAACAGGCGTGCCTGGATTTCCACGCCGGGGAAACGGTAGCGTTGCGCCGAAAAGCGCGCCACTTCCTCATCGGTCAGGCGCACGCGGATCGGCGAACTGCCGAGATTGCGCGACTCCTCACGCAGCTTCTTGAAACGGCTGCGGTCGCGCGGCGTGATCTCCACCAACGTGGACAGCTCGTCGATGAGTTCATTGAGATTGCCGTTGATCTTGCTCGGCGTGATTTCCAGCGTGTAGGCGGAGTAGTTGCGCGCCAGCACGACGCCGTTGCGATCCAAGATCAGGCCGCGGTTCGGCACGATGGGAACCACCGATATCCGGTTTTCCTCCGCCTGCGCGACATAATCGTTGTGCTTGAAAACCTGCAGCCAGACGAAGCGCGCAAGCAGGCAGGAAAAGAATATGAACACGACCACGCCGGCCACCGACAGGCGCACACGGAAACGATGCAGTTCGCGTTCAGTATCTTTCAGTTCAGTCATGCGCCGCCCATGCCCGACGTCCGGCCAATGACGACGGGAAGACCGTCGATGCGCCGCCTGGTGAATGCATTCGGAATCATCGTCAGATCGGCCGCGTATCGTCCCGGTCGACTGCCCTGCGCTGCGGCGCCAGCAGCACCCAGGTGACGACCGGCCACAGACAGGCGGCGACTGCGCTTTCGGCGAAATACAGCACGCCGGGGAATTTTCCGCCGATCACCACACGCACCACCACACCGACGATCTGCGTCAGCAACAGCAGGATGAATACGTGCAGGGCCTGCGTGCGCAGCGGGAACCACAGCACGCGGCGATGGATCGTGATCGCGAAATAGGACAGCAGCGTGTAGGCCAGCGCATTCTCGCCCAGCACTGCCGCATCGTGCACATCCATCAGCAGGCCCATGAAGAAGGCGATGCCGATGCCTACCTTGCGCGGCTGGTGCATGCTCCAGAACACCAGGATCAGCGCGACGAAATCGGGAATGCCGATCCATTGTCCCCACGGCAGCAGATTCAGCAGAAAGGCGCCACACAGGCTCGCCGCGATGAACAGCGGGCTGACGGGCAACAGGATGTCATCGGAATTACGCGGGTTCATCGCTGTACCTTTCCGGATGCCGGCACAGGCGGTTCCGCTTCGGGTTGCTTGATCACCGGATCGCCGCCGCGATTGGTCGCATGCTGCAGCAAGCCCTGCTTGCGCGTGCCCGGCTTGGATTCGGCAGGCGGTCGTGGCGCGATTTTTTTCTCGGCCTGCAGGATCAGCAAGTGGCGGTGCCGATCGATACCGGCAGCCGGCGTACAGATAACGCGCAAAAACGAATCCGACTTGTTCTCCACCTGTGCCACTGTCGCCACCGCGAGTCCCGGCGGATAAACGCCATCCATTCCCGACGTCACCAGCACGTCGCCTTGCTGGATATCGGCACTGGTCGGCAGGAAACGCAGTTCCAGCAGATTGGATTGCCCGCGCCCGTAGGCCACGCTGCGCAACCCGTTGCGCACCACCTGGACCGGAATGACCTGCTCCTTGTCGGTCAGCAGCGTCACTTCGGAAGTAAACGGAAACACGCGCGTGACCTGCCCGACGACGCCGACATGATCGATGACCGGCTCGCCCGGTTCGACATCACCATTCTGGCTGCCGCGATCCAGCAGGATCTTGCGGGTGAAGGGATCACGTGCGTCGTACAGGATTTCACCCAGCACGGATTTCACCGGCAGTTGCTGGCTCATGCCCAGCAGATTGCGCAATTGCTCGTTCTCGGCCAGCAACTGCTGGCCCTGCTGCAATGCACGGGCATCCGTCGTCTGCTGCAGCCGCAAGTGGGCGTTCTCCTGCTGCAGATCGGAAACCGATGTGAAATAGCCGGTCACGTAACGGAAGCCGTCGCGCGGCGCCAGCGCCACGACCTGCAATGGGTACAGCGCAGTGGAAACGACCTGGCGCACGACGCCGAGCGCGCGTACATGCGAATCGACCGTCAGCAAAATCAGGGCAATCAGGGCGAAGAACACCATCTTTGCGCGGGCCGAGGCGCCCTGCTTGAAAAGTGGTGGCGGACTGTATTCCATTTATTGACTGACGAATTGCCTGACGAGTCTGCGGGGAAAGCCTGAAACGCAATCTGAAACAAAACGCCGCGTCGAGGAAATCTCCCCGGCCGCGGCGCATCCTGCCTCGGTTGTTGCTGTCTTCATCGCATCATGCATGGTGGGCGTCTGATGGAGAAGCGTTTCGGAGAAAATTATTCGTTGGAGAAGATGGAACCGAGCTTGTCCATACGCTCCAGCGCCATGCCGGAACCGCGCACCACGCAGGTCAGCGGGTCCTCTGCGACGATGACCGGCAAACCGGTTTCTTCCATCAGCAGGCGATCCAGGTCGCGCAGCAATGCACCGCCGCCGGTCAGCATCATGCCCTTCTCGGCGATGTCGGCGCCCAGTTCCGGCGGCGTCTGCTCCAGCGCGTTCTTGACGGCGGAAACGATGTTGTTCAGCGGATCGGTCAGCGCTTCCAGAATCTCGTTGCTCGAAATCGTGAACGAGCGCGGGATGCCTTCCGACAGGTTGCGGCCCTTGACTTCCATTTCGCGCACTTCGGAGCCCGGGAACGCGGAACCGATTTCCTTCTTGATCGCTTCGGCGGTCTGTTCGCCGATCAGCATGCCGTAGTTGCGGCGAATGTAGTTGACGATCGCTTCGTCGAACTTGTCGCCGCCGACGCGGATCGAGCCTTTGTAGACCATGCCGCCCAGCGAGATGATGCCGACTTCGGTCGTGCCGCCGCCGATATCGACCACCATCGAGCCGGTCGCATCCGACACCGGCAGGCCGGCACCGATTGCCGCAGCCATCGGCTCTTCGATCAGATAAACCTGCGCGGCGCCGGCGCCGAGTGCCGATTCGCGGATCGCGCGGCGTTCGACCTGGGTCGAACCGCACGGTACGCAGATGATGATGCGGGGAGAAGGCTTGAACAGCTTGGTGTCGTGCACCATGCGGATGAACTGCTTGAGCATCTGTTCGGTGACGGTGAAGTCGGCAATCACGCCGTCTTTCATCGGGCGGATCGCCTCGATATTGCCCGGCACCTTGCCCAGCATCTGTTTTGCTTCCTTGCCGACCGCCATGATGGTCTTCTTGGCGTTCGGGCCGCCTTGCTGGCGGATGGCGACAACCGACGGCTCGTCGAGCACGATGCCGGCGCTGCGTACATAGATCAGCGTGTTGGCGGTGCCGAGGTCGATTGCGAGGTCATTCGAGAAGTAACTGCGTAAAAATCCAAACATGAATTGTCCCGATGCGCAGCAGTCGTGCGCGAAAGTGTGAAAAGGATTTTTCGTGCCGCGAGGCCGGACATCGCAGGATGTCGGCGCCAGCAGGGCATTAACCAAGTATTCTACCTTATAATTTACCGGAAACCGGGCAGCAAAAATCGTAAAAATCCGTGACAGCCGCACCGTTTTCGCGGAATGCGCCAATACCGGATGCGCCTTCCCCCGCTCCTTCGTTCAACCTCTTTTTGACCGGCGGCCCGACCGCTTTTTCGCCATGTCCCTCGACCTTTCCGATGTCAAACGTCTCTCAACGCTCGCGCAAATCGAGCTGACCGAAGCCGAATCCGCCCGTACGCTGGACAAGCTCAATGGCATCTTCTCGCTGGTCGAGGAACTGCGCGCCGTCGACACCACCGGCATCGCGCCGCTGAACCACCCGATCGCCGCCGCCCAGCCCACGCTGTCGCTGCGCCTGCGCGACGACGTTGCCAGCCAGCCGAACCGCCGCGACGACTACCAGCAGGTCGCCCCTGCCACGCAGGACGGTCTCTACCTGGTGCCCAAGGTGATCGAATAACACCCGGACAAGGTCCAGACCAACCGCGCATTCCCGACCGGCGCCTTGCGCCATGTACACAGACATCACCATGCATAACAAGACTCTCAAGGAACTCTCCGCGCTGCTGCAGGCCAAGGAAATCTCTGCGGCCGAACTCGCCGAACTGTTTCTGCTGCGCATCGAAAAAAGCGATCTCAACGCCTTCCTGCACGTCGACCGCGACTTCACGCTGCAGCAGGCGAAAGCAGCCGATGCGCGCCTGGCCGACGGCACCGCGACCGCGCTGACCGGCATCCCGATCGCGCACAAGGATATTTTCGTCACGCGTCACTGGCGTTCGACCGCCGCCTCGAAGATGCTGGAAAACTACGTCAGCCCGTTCGACGCCACCGTGGTCGAGCGCTTCAACCAGGCCGGCGCCGTCACGCTCGGCAAGCTGAACTGCGACGAGTTCGCGATGGGCTCGTCGAACGAGAATTCGCATTTCGGCGCAGTGAAAAATCCGTGGGACAAGGCAGCCATTCCGGGCGGCTCGTCCGGCGGTTCGGCTGCGGCCGTCGCCGCGCGCCTGGCGCCGGCCGCCACCGGCACCGATACCGGCGGCTCGATCCGACAGCCGTCCGCGCTGTGCGGCATCACCGGCATCAAGCCGACCTACGGCAGCGTGTCGCGCTTCGGCATGATCGCCTTCGCGTCTTCGCTCGACCAGGGCGGCCCGATGGCGAAGACGGCCGAGGATTGCGCACTGCTGCTGAACGCGATGGTCGGTTTCGACGAACGCGATTCGACCAGCGTGGAACGTCCGCAGGAAGATTTCGCGCGTGACCTGAATGCCGGCCTGAAAGGCCTGAAGATCGGCGTGCCGCGCGAATACTTCGGTGAAGGTTTGGCGGCAGACGTCGAGCAGGCCGTGCGCGCCGCGCTGGCCGAATACGAAAAACTGGGCGCGACGCTGGTCGACATTTCGCTGCCGAAGACCAAGCTGTCGATCCCGACCTATTACGTGATTGCGCCGGCCGAAGCATCGTCCAACCTGTCCCGCTTCGACGGCGTACGCTACGGCCATCGCGCCAAGGAATACAAGGATCTGGTCGACATGTACCGCAAGACGCGCGCCGAAGGCTTCGGCGATGAGGTCAAGCGCCGCATCCTGGTCGGCGCCTACGTGCTGTCGCACGGCTACTACGATGCCTATTACCTGCAGGCGCAAAAGCTGCGCCGCCTGATCGCCGACGATTTCCGCAACGCTTTCACGCAGTGCGATGTCATCATGGGCCCGGTCACGCCGACGGTGGCCTGGGATCTGGGCGACAAGGCAGACGATCCGGTCGCCAACTATCTGGCCGACATCTACACGCTGTCGACTAGCCTGGCCGGCCTGCCGGGCATGTCGATCCCGTGCGGTTTTGGCCAGGGCGACAAGAACGGCAAGCG
>DATDLO010000401.1:0-12211 GCA_036519215.1 Oxalicibacterium sp. | reverse complement strand
CGGTACTGGTCAGGATACGCTCAAAGTCGGCAATGGCCAGAGACTCCAGTTCGACACGAATTGGAAAGCGTCCCTGAAGCTCAGGAATCAGATCTGATGGCTTGGCCAGATGGAAGGCACCAGAGGCAATGAACAGGATATGGTCGGTCTTGATCATCCCGTACTTGGTGTTCACCGTCGTGCCTTCCACCAGCGGCAGCAGATCGCGCTGCACGCCGGCGCGCGAAACGTCGCCGCCGCCGACTTCCGAGCGCGTGGCGATCTTGTCGATCTCGTCGAGGAAGACGATGCCGTTCTGTTCGACGTTGGCGATCGCCTTCTGTTTCAGCTCGTCTTCGTTGACCAGCTTGGCGGCTTCCTCGTCGATCAGCAGTTTCATCGCTTCGTGGATTTTCACCTTGCGCATCTTCTTGCGATTGCCGCCGACGCCGGAGAACATCGACTTGATCTGCTCGGTCATTTCTTCCATGCCGGGCGGCGCCATGATTTCCATCGTCGGGCCGGCTTCCGACAGTTCGATCTCGATCTCGTTGTCGTCCATGGAACCTTCACGCAGGCGTTTGCGGAAAGTCTGGCGCGCGGTGTTGTCGCCGTCGCCGTTACTGGATGTGGAATTGAAACCGAAATCGCGCGGTGGCGGCACCAGGATATCGAGAATGCGGTCTTCTGCTGCATCTTCGGCGCGTGCGCGCACTTTGCGGGTTTCCAGTTCGCGCGTCTGCTTGATACCGATATCGATCAGGTCGCGGATGATGGTATCGACGTCGCGGCCGACATAGCCGACCTCGGTGAACTTGGTCGCCTCGATCTTGATGAAAGGCGCATCGGCCAGCTTGGCGAGGCGGCGTGCAATCTCGGTCTTGCCGACGCCGGTCGGGCCGATCATCAGGATGTTCTTCGGCGTGATTTCGTGGCGCAGCGGATCCGGCACCTGCTGGCGGCGCCAGCGGTTGCGCAGTGCGATGGCGACGGCGCGCTTGGCATTGCCCTGGCCGACCACGTGCTTGTCGAGTTCGGAGACGATTTCCTGGGGAGTCATGTTCATGATGGGAATGCTTTCGGATCAGTCCAGTGTTTCGATGATGTGGGACAGGTTCGTGTAGATGCACAGTTCGCCGGCGATCGTCAGCGATTTCTTGACGACTTCGGCGGGCGGCAGGTCGGTATTCTCGAACAGCGCCTTGGCGGCAGATTGCGCGTAGGTGCCGCCGGAACCGATCGCGCCGATACCGTCGTTCGGCTCCAGCACGTCGCCGTTGCCGGTGATGATCAGCGTGCTGTCGCGGTCGGCCACCAGCAGCATGGCTTCCAGCCGGCGTAGCATGCGGTCGGTGCGCCAATCCTTGGCGAGTTCGACCGAGGCGCGCATCAGGTTGCCCTGGTGTTTTTCGAGCTTGGCCTCGAAACGCTCAAGCAGCGTAAAGGCGTCGGCGGTGCCGCCGGCGAAGCCGACCAGCACCTTGCCGTTATAGACCTTGCGCACCTTGCGCGCAGTCCCTTTCATGACGACGTTGCCGAGGGTGACCTGGCCGTCGCCGCCAAGCGCGACGCTGTTGCCGCGTCGTACCGACAGGATGGTGGTGCCGTGAAATTGTTCCATGCTGGCCTCTGGAGAATGCGTGCAAGGAACGGTAAATCGTGTCCTTGCCCGGAGAATGACGAAAAAGCGGCCGGAAACCGCGTAACGAAGCTGAAGGTTGGGGCGCCCGTCGCGATTGCAAGAGTATCGCGGCAAGCGTAGCGCAGGAGCTGACGGCGCGTCAGGTCTTGCGCGGGACGACGCGGATGATGTCCTTGATGCCCATCACGCCGCACAGCGCAGTGACGAAATGGTTGACGTTGTGCAGTTCGATGATGCGGCCGCTGTTGATCAGCGGCGTCATGCCGCCGAACAGCCAGCCGGCGGCGGTGAAATCCATGCGGGTCAGTTTGGCGCAATCGAGAATCGCGGGATTGTGCTTGTGCACATGCGCGGTGATGTGCTGCAGCAGCGTTTCGTTGCGGGCGTCGATCACGGCCGGCATCATGAAGCGGTCTTCGGCATCCTCCGATGTGTCCTGTTCGATCGATTCCTCGGTGTCGGTGACGACCTTGTCCTGCGGCGATTCGAAGGCAGGCGGCGAGACCTCGAAGGTGACGCAGTAATCGATACTGGTTTCCTCGAATTCGGCTTCGCGATTGAGCAATCGCAGCAATTCGAGCAACAGCAGCCACGGCGCTTCGGTTTCGTCGCGGCGGCCGACGGCGAGGATGGCGCGTATCTTTTCCGCCAGTTCGGCGGCGCCAACCAGCACCAGGTTATGGCCGGATTTCTGCAGCTTCTTCAGTACGCTCAACAGCAGGCCGCAACCGATCGGATCGACTTCGGCCACGCGCGCGAATTCGAGGCGCAGCACGTTGCTCATCGCGGCCATGTTCTTCACGCGCTCCAGCTGCTTGACGATGCCGGCATCGAGCTTGGGGGGGAAGGCGACGCCCGGCGTGGAACCGGAAGCGCGCGGCGCGACAGCAGGCGTTTCGGTCTTGCCGCTTTCTATCCAGCCCGGCGGCGACATTTCGAACTTGCTTGCATAGTCGAGCGACAGGGTTTCGAATTTCTCGCGCTGGCCGGTGATCTGGTACAGGTCGAACAGCATGCCCCACACGGTCTGCGGCGTGCTGCCGACGGCGTCGTCGGCAATCGCGTGCAGCAGGATGGGTTCGATCATGTCGGTCTGGCCGTTGGCGAACAGGATCGCGGCTTCCTCGATGACAGGTGCGGCTTCCGATGCGGAGATCGCGGGGCGGCCGATCACCGTTTCCGCGCCGAGCAGGAAGGCCGTGCTGGCGCCCATGATGTCGGGCAGTACTGACGAGTTCTCCGATTCGGCGGGCTGCTCTGCCTTGGCGGCCGGAGCGGTTTGGGGTTTGGCTGGCGATTCGGTCGCGGTTTCGGGGCGTGGAATATTGGTATTCAGGAACTGGCTGGGCGGGCCGGGCATCGTGTTGCCGCTGAACGGCAGCGGCTTGACGAATTCGGACGACATTTCCGATTCGATCGCATCGATCTTCAGCGCGGTTGCCTGCGCGGCCTTGCGCTGCACTTGCTGCGTCTGCTCGTCGATCTTGGGACGTGCGGTGCTGCCTTCGCGGCGTTTGCGGGTAGCGTCGGATTCGGCGGGCTTGCGTGCCGGCTGGCCGTCCTTTTTCCCGAATAGCGAAAAAATCCCCACGTCTGTCCTGGTTTGCAGCGGTCCGCCGTTACCGGCGATGCACCGAGTTGATAAGGAAACATCCCGCGCGGCCATGCTGGCCCGGGAATGCCGAAAGTTCCGCAAAGGTAACACAAAGCGGCATGCCAAAAAACAGCCTGCCACCGTCGCATGGACAATGGCAGGCTCGTTAGTGTAGCCAAAAAATGCCGGTTGGCGATACCGGAATGGCTTTAGAAGTTGGTGCGTACGCCAACTATCAGGTTGCGTCCCGGTAGCGGCGCCACGTCGCTCAGAACGGACGTCGACAGGCGGATGTCGTCGTTCGTCAGGTTCTTGAGAATGGCGAACCAGGTGATCGGCATCGCCGACGAGGCATTCTGCGTATACGACAGGTTGGCATCGACCTGCGTGTACGACGGCGTGGCGAACGTCTCGAACGGCGCCAGGCGATCCTGGCTATCGGCGTGAACTACGGACAGGCCGGAACGCCATGGCCCCTGGCGATAGCCGATGTCGCCGCCGACGCGTGTTACCGGCTGCAGTGGCAGATTGCCCATGTTGTCGAGGCGGCCGCGCGAGGTGTCGGTGAAACCGCGCAGCGACAGGCCAGGGCCGTCGAGGTTGTAGCTGATTTCCGCTTCGGCACCGCGTATCGTCGCATCGCCCTGCGACCAGAAACGCTCGGTGAATTCGCCGCCCGGATCGGCAATGCCGTCCTCGTCCACATTGCCGGCAGTGCGGCCGTAGATGTAGTTCTTCACGCGGTTTTCGTAGAGGTTCGCCTTCCAGCGGATCAGGCCGGTCGTCTTCTGCAGGCTCAGTTCGATATTGTGCGAAGTTTCCTTGCGCAGGTTGTTGTCGCCGATGTCGAAGGTGGCGGTCGATTCATGCGGGCCGTTCGAATACAGTTCCTCGATTGCCGGTGCGCGCTGTGCGACGGAACCGGTCAGGCCGAGCGCATAGCCGGGCATGAAGGTCCACAGGCCGCCGACCGAATAGGAGCCGAGCGTGAAGTCGCGATCGACCAGCGCGTCGTCCTGCGGCTTGCGCTTGACGCTCTCGATGCGCGCACCGCCGGTCAGCTTGAACGGGCCGAAGTCGCGTTCCTCGACGAGGAAACCGGCGATCGAATCGGACTTGGTGACCGGTACCGTTTCCGGTCCGCTGCCGTCGGCTGCCAGTGCGGAAAATTTCGAATTTTCGGTCTGGATGCCGAAGGTGCCGCGCCAGCCGGCGATCGGTTTGTGCGTCAGCTCCCAGCGGCTTTCGATCGCATCGTTCTTGAAGTCGGTGGCCGGGGTGCCGTCTTCTTCATGCTCGGTGTGCTTGTAATCGGTATTGCCGATCTTGAAGCGCAGCGATTCGAAGGCGCCGCCGAAGGGTTCCTTGATCAGGCCGTCGAGATCGATGCGCGTCTGTTTCAGCGTGATGTACGAACGCTCTTCCGTGGGGATGCCGTAGCGGTCGTCGTTGACGCCGACCGAGGCACCGATGTGGCCCCAGCTCTGGATGTAGGAAGCGCCCACGCCGAGGCTGTTGGTGCGTGCGAACGAATTTGGCAGGCGGCCGCTGGCTGAACTTGAATCGTTGGCGTCCGCGTGGCCGGGGATCTTGTAGTCGTCGGCATCGCGCAGGTTGCCGTCGATATGCAGGCCGATGTCGCCGGCTGCGCCATCGATCGACAATGACGTGTTCTTGGTGCGATCGACGGTGCCGTAGCGTACTTCCGCCTCGCCGGTTGGCTTGGCGTTCAGTACGGTCGGGATGCGGTCATTGACGATGTTGACGACGCCGCCGATCGCGCCGGAACCATACAGCAGCGAAGCCGGACCGCGCAGGATTTCGACCTGGCGCGCAGTCGATGCTTCGCCTCCGACTGCATGGTCGTTCGACAGGCTGGAGGCATCCAGAATCGACATGCCGTTCTGCAGGATCTTCACGCGCGGGCCTTCCATGCCGCGAATGATGGGGCGTGATGCGCCGGCGCCGAAGGCCGATGCGGAGACGCCCAGTTCGTGCGACAGCGTGTCGCCGAGCGAATTGCCGAGCTTGTTGCGCAGCTCGTCGCCGCGCAGTACGGTGGCAGGGGCGAGGATTTGCGAATTTTCGTCGTTGCCGAACGGCGCGGCGGTGACGACAACGGCCGGCAGTGTGGTGGTGGCGGTATTGTCCGATACGGACGTGGCGGTCGCCGTCTGGGCGAGGGCGACGTGGGACAGCGAGGCAAGCGCGGAGACGACGGCGCTCGCCAGCAGTGTGCGTTGGGCGATCATGAAACTTCCTTGAATGCGAATGGAGACGGCCACATGCCGATCGGCAGACGACCGGTGCGACGGAAAGGAAAAGTTCGATTACGCCCGCGGCGGCGCGCGAGAGGAGAAGTGGCAGAGTAGCGGTGCATCCCAGAGGATGGCCGATATGTGTTGCGTGGCGACGAGCATGCCGGTACGAATGACCGGCAGTACGATAGGCAGCGGCGCTGAATCGCTCAGCGTGGCGCTGTCGTAGAGTTTGCAGGAATGTCCCTTGTCGCCGACGTATTCGCCGGATGCGTCGGCAACTTTTGCTGACTTGAATACGGCATGGTTGCCGTCGATCAGGTCGGCATGCGCGATGCTGTGCTGGAGCCCCATCCACTGTGCGAACAGCAGCAATACCGCCAGTACTGCGGTGAAGCAGAACCGGTTTCGGCGGCGCATGACTGGAAGCAGATGTTTCACGAATTTGCGATCAATGGAGTCGGCGGAGTCGGCTGTGAAGATTGCCGCTTGTAGACGATAGTTTGCAACAGGGTTGCATTCTATAAAAAAACAAAGCGCGCGGATAGGGCCGCGCGCTGTTTATTTGCAGATGGCGAGCGAAACGCCTGAACGATCTACGTGATTTGACGGCGATTGGTTGCGATCAGTCACGACATCAATCGCTGCAATCGCAATCGATCAACCGCATCAGTCGCCGTACAGCTTCTGCTTTAGTTCGCGGCGTTGCTGCGCTTCCAGCGACAGTGTCGCGGTCGGGCGCGCCAGCAGGCGGGCCACGCCGATCGGCTCACCGGTCTCCTCGCACCAGCCGTAATCGCCGGAATCGATGGAGGCGATCGATTGTTGCACCTTCTTCAGCAGCTTGCGTTCACGGTCGCGCGTACGCAGTTCCAGTGCATGTTCTTCCTCGATCGTGGCACGGTCGGCAGGATCGGGTACAAGTACGGTTTCGCGCAGATGTTCGGTGGTTTCATCGGCGTTTTTCAGCAGGTCTTTCTCGAGTTGCTGCAGGCGGTTCTTGAAAAATGCGAGTTGCGCCTCGTTCATGTAGTCCTTGTCGCTCATCTTCAGGACCTGTTCTTCAGTCAACAGCGAGCCTTCAGTGGGAGCGGGAGATGCTTTGGATGTCTTGGTTGCCACTTCTCTTGCCTTTGAAACGGATGGTTCAATGTTATCCGTCGATCTGGAGACGGTCTTGCCGCTCGTCGCTCCGGATCGGGATGCGTTTTTTTCGGGGGCCGCCGCGACAGGTTTGCGGACGGGCGCTGCACTTTTCGCAGCGGGTCTGACCGCGGTTTTGGCGGCAGGTTTCGTCGATGCTGCCGATTTTGTCGGCGTCTTTGCGGTTTTTGCCGCGCTTGTTCGGTTTGCTGCCGGCGTCTTCGGTTTTGCCGCCTTCGCGGCGACGGCCGGCTTCGGCGATTTTACCGCACTCTTGGCAGGTGTTTTCTTTGTGGCGGCGGAGGTTTTGCCTGCCGCCTTCAGCGGTTTGGCCAGCGCCTTGACGACCGGCGCTTTCACGGAAGTTTTTGCCGGCGTCTTTTTGGCAGACGGCTTGGCACGAGCACTACTTGCAGCGGTTTTTTTTGCGCTTTTTGCAGTTTTTGTGACGGTGGCGTTCATAGTCCCTTGTCCTTGATGAACCTTCGCACACTTGGATCGCATCGTGCCTTGCGCGACTGCCTCCCTCGCATCTACAGGCCGCTACCCCCAGAGCTCAAAACCACGGTAGTTTATACCAAACATTGTTTCAATCCGAGAATAAACGTGTCTTTCGGCAAATTCTGCCCGATGAAGACCATTTTGCTGCCGCGTACTTCGGTTTCGCCCCATTTCGCGCCGATGTCGGTGCCCATCAGCTGGTGCACACCCTGGAAAACTACCTTGCGATCGGCACCGTCCATCCACAATACGCCTTTGTAGCGCAGCATGCGAGGGCCGTAGACCTGCACCAGTCCACCGAGGAATTCGTCCAGCTTTTCCGTGTTGAACGGGCGGTCGGCGCTGAAGACGAAGGCGGCGATATCGTCGCTGTGATGACCATGATGGTGGTCGTGATGGTCATGGTGATGTTCGTGATCGCAGTGTTCGCCGCAGGCATGATCGTGATCGTGATGCGCATGATCGTGTTCTTCCGCGGCAAGAAAATCCGGATCGATGTCGAGCTTGTCGTTCAGGTTGAAGCCATGCAGGTCCAGCACGTCGGCAATCGGCACCCGGCCGAAATCGGCGGCGGCGATCGGTGCGCGCGGATTGATGCGCTTGATGCGATCGGTCAGGGTTTGCAGTTCATCCGGCGTGACCAGATCGGTCTTCGACAGCAGCAGGCGATCGGCAAAACCGATCTGGCGCTGCGCTTCTTCGTACTGGTCGAGTTGCTGCATCGAATGGCGCGCATCGACTACGGTGATGACGGCATCGACGCGGTATTCGGCCGCTACTTCTTCGTCGATGAAGAAGGTTTGTGCGACCGGGCCAGGGTTGGCCAGGCCGGTGGTTTCGATGACGACGCGGTCGAACTGCAGTTCGCCGGCATTGCGCCTGTTCGCCAGATTGGTCAGTGCGACGATCAGGTCGCCGCGCACCGTGCAGCAGATGCAGCCGTTGTTCATCTCGACGATCTGTTCCTTGCTGTCCTGCACCAGGATTTCGTTGTCGATGTTTTCCTGGCCGAATTCGTTTTCGATGACGGCGATCCTGTAGCCGTGCGGCTCTTGCAGGATGCGGTTGAGCAGCGTGGTCTTGCCGGCGCCGAGGAAGCCGGTGAGGATGGTGACGGGAATCAATGCCATGGTGTTTTGCCCTGTAATGGTTTGTGCGTCTGCCAAGCGAACCTAGGCGGACTTGCGTGCGCCGGTTTTCAGCGCACCGACCTTCGTTGCGCAGTCTGCGCACCAGCCCTTGATCGTGAGTTCGATGTCATGGCTCTGGAAGCCTTTGCCCAGCGCGTCCTGCAGCACTTTCTGCAACTGCTGGCGCAGCGATTTCGTATTCGCGCCATCGTTGCCGGCGAACAGTTTTTCGTCGACGTTTTCGATGCAGAAGACGCGGGCGCAGCGTGTGCATTTGAAATGGCCGTGCTGGTGCTGTTGTGCATGGTGGCCGGCTTCGTGTTGCTCGATACCGGCGTTGTAGCGGAATACGCGATCGTCGCCGGCGATCTTGTGCGCCAGACCGGCATCGGTCAGGCAATCGAGTGCGCGATACAGCGTGACGCGATCCATGTCGGTCAGTGTGTCCTGGATGTCCTGGTGAGACTGCGCATGGTGCGCGCCGAGCAGTGAAGCCAGAACCTTGATGCGTGCATCGGTGGCGCGCAGCGGCGATTCGCGCAACTGGTGTTCTGCCAGCGCATGGAAATCCGGGGCGGCGGTTTTTTTCATGGTGTGCTCGATGATGTGTTCGCGCGATGAAAATCGCTGAGTCTTGTGATTATGCCGCAATTTTGCAATCGAGTTGCATCATGGGATTGCGTGAAAAATATACGGGAGATGGAAGGCCGCCCCAGATTGGCGATTTCCGAACGGTTTGCTTTTAACAGGTTTTCTTTTTCGCGCGCGGATGTGCGGCGTCATAGACTTGCGCCAGCCGCTGGAAGTCGAGCGAGGTATAGATTTGCGTCGCGGAAATCGACGCATGGCCCAGCATTTCCTGCACGGCCCGCAGATCGCCCGACGATTGCAGTACATGCGATGCAAACGAATGCCGCAGCACGTGCGGATGCACATTGGTCGGCAGGCCGATGGCTTGCGCATGTGCCTTCAGCCGCAGCTGCACGACACGCGGCGAGATGCGCGTGCCGCGTTCGCTGAGGAACAGCGGGTGCGGGTCTGTCTTCACCAGCGTTTCGCGTACGCCTAGCCACGTCTGGATGACTTCCAGCGCCGGGCCGCCGATCGGTACCGTGCGCAACTTGCTGCCCTTGCCGGTAACCGTCACTTCGCGCGCATCGAAGTCGATCCAGCCGGCGGACACGTAACACCCATCCTGCGCATAGCGTACGTCGAGGCCCGCCAGTTCGGACACACGCAGCCCGCTCGAATACAGCAGTTCGAACATTGCATGGTTGCACAGCGTCATCGTTGCGTCGGCCTTTTTGCCCGGCGCGTTTTCGGCGACGACGCGTACTGCGTCGTCGGCCGCCAGCGCCTTCGGCAATGGCTTGGTGCGCTTGGGCGGCTTGATGCCGTCGACGGGATTGGCGGCGATTGCATTCCGTTCGGCCAGCCAGCCGAAGAAGCCGCGCCAGGCAGACAGCTTGCGTGCGATCGAGCGTGGATTCAGGCCGCGTGCATGCAGTTGTGCGGCGAACTTGCGGATCTGGAAGTGCGTGGTTGCGGCCACATCCTGTTTCGACTCGGCAGCGAAGGCCGCCAGTTCGAGCAGGTCGCGCCGATAGCTGCTGATTGTCAGTGGCGACAGTTGGCGCTGGCTGGCCAGACTGTCGAGATAGCCGTCCATGGTTGCATGATCGACGGCGTGGCCCATGGCAATGTCAGTCGATCAGGCCGGCGAGTGCGGCGGCCGCAGTCTGCGCGATGTTGGAGAGGAAATCGGTGCCCATGTCGGCGGTGAAGCGGTCAGCGTCGGGCGAGCCGAGCACCAGCAAGCCGAAGGCTTCCGATGTGCCATCCAGGCGCAGCGGCAACAGCGCGACAGACTGGATTGCCGGCGCATCTTCCAGCCAGGTGACGGCTTCGAAATCGTTGTTCGGGCCGCAGAACGGCTCCGACAGGCTGTTGGTGAACAGGCGCACGTCGTCGGAAACCGCGGCTGCGAACCAGGCATGCGCAAATTCTTCCGCGACGCCCCACAGGCGCAGCGTCACGTGCGGCACGCCAAAGATATTCTGCAGGCCGGTCGCCAGCGTGTGCGGCAGATCGACATCGTTGCGTGCCAGCAGCAGGTCGCGCGTCCATGCCTGGAAGTTGTGCGTGATGCGGTCGTTTTCCTGACCGATGCGCATCAGTTCGGCCATGCGCAATTCCATCACCTTCAGTTTTTCGCGCAGCACATCCATCTGGCGTTCCTGCAGCGACAGCGTGCGGCCGCCCAGCACGCTGGACAAGCGCACCTGCGACAGCAATTCAGCGTGTTCTTCGAAAAACTTCGGGTTGGCCAGCAGGTAATCGGCGACGGCGTTGGAATCCATGGCTAGTCTTTTCTGTATCGAATGATGTGTGGTGCGCGGCGGGCCGCGAGTCTGCGGGCGATTTTAACCGACAACGGCGTCGGCTCGAAACAGCTGCGGCGTATGTCGAACCGATGCCGAGTACGTGTCGCCAGAATGACCGCCGGCGTCCGTTGCCGTTCGACGCGATTTTCAAGCGGTCAGGCTCGCTGGTTAAATCTCGATCTCGCCTTCGAATACGCGGACAGCCGGTCCGGTCATCATTACCGGCGATGCATCGCCGGCCCACGTGATGGAAAGATCGCCGCCACGCGTATGCACCTTGACCGGCGATGCCAGCAATCCGCGGCGGATGCCGGAAACCACGGCGGCGCAGGCGCCGGTGCCGCAGGCCAGCGTTTCGCCGGCGCCGCGTTCGAACACGCGCAGCTTGATTTCATTACGATTGATTATCTGCATGAAGCCGGCATTGACGCGTTTGGGAAAGCGGACGTGACGCTCGATCAGCTCGCCATGTGTGCGTACCGGCGCCTGTTCGACGTCGCCGACTACTTGCACCGCATGCGGATTGCCCATCGAGATGGCGGCGATCCATTCGGTTTCGCCATCGACATCAAGCGGCCACAGCGTCTGGTCGCCTTCGATGCGTGCCGTCAGTCCTTCGGTATCGAACGGCACGTCCTGCGGCAGCAGGATGGGCGCACCCATGTCGACGGTAATGTTGCCGTTGGCCTCCAGGCGCGGCTCGATGATGCCGGACATCGTTTCGACGCGGATCGCGTTCTTGTCGGTCAGTTTCTTGTCGGTGACGAAGCGGACGAAGGCGCGCGCACCGTTGCCGCATTGTTCGACCTCACCGCCGTCGGCGTTGTAGATCCGGTAGCGGAAATCGACGCCTGCACCTTGCGGTTTTTCGACGACCAGGATCTGGTCGGCACCGATGCCGAAGCGGCGATCGGCGATGAAGCGCCATTGTTCGGGCGTCAGCGAAATCTGTTGGTTGATTCCATCGACGACGACAAAATCGTTGCCGGCGCCATGCATCTTGGTAAATTTGATTTTCATCTGCCGATTATACGGCGTGCCGATATGGCGTGCGGCACGTTGCGATGCGCAAATTGCTGTGCGGAATTGCTCCGTAGTTATTCGTTGATCAGTTGCGTATCGGTATCGTTTCTAGAATAAAAACCGGGTTCGCCGGATGGGCGCGTCTTGAAGCGCTTGTGCGTCCAGAAGTACTCGGCCGGCGCTTCGCGCGCACGTTCCTCGATGAAGGCGTTCATGCGGCGCGTGGCTTCGGTGATGTCGTCGCCTGGATAGTCTTCCCATGCCGGATAGAAACGCACGATCCAGCCTTGGTAGTTCGGCAGGTAGGTGGCGATGACCGGAATCACCTTGCCTTGCGTGGCAGCGGCAATGCGTGCCGGCGCAGTCAATGTTGCAGCGGGAATGCCGAAGAAGGGCACGAAGGCGGCATCCTGCATGCCGAAATCCATGTCCGGCAGCATGAAGAAGGGCAAGCCTTCGCGCATCGCACGGATGATCGGCTTGACGCCGTCTTCGCGCGTGACCAGCTTGATCGGCCGGAACCGTGAACGGCCCTTGCGCAGCACGTCGTCGAAGAC
>DATDLO010000400.1:0-3726 GCA_036519215.1 Oxalicibacterium sp. | reverse complement strand
CGGAGATCGAGAAGATTCGCGTCGATCTGCAGCCCGAGATGCGTGCCGCCATGATGGAAAAAACCGGACGCCGTACGGTGCCGCAGATCTACATCGGTGACACGCATGTCGGCGGCTTCGACGACCTGAGCGCGCTGGATCGCGCCGGCAAGCTGGACGGCCTGCTGCAGGGCGCCTGATTCCTCGTATTTCAATATCCGGCGGGCGTAAGCCCGCTTTCTTCAATCCTCGATGAAAGTGCCTCATGGCTGACGATAAACAACCCGTATTCCAGATCCAGCGTATCTACCTGAAGGACATGTCGCTGGAGCAACCGAATTCCCCGGCGATTTTCCTGGAACAGGAGAGCCCGTCGATCGAGGTCGCTGTCGATGTCGGCGCGCAACCGGTGGCGGAAGGCATTGTCGAATCGACGGTAACGATCACCGTGACGGCCAAGATCCAGGACAAGGTGGCCTTTCTCGTCGAAGGCAAGCAGGCTGGCATTTTCGAAGTGCGCAATATTCCGGACGAGCAGCTCGATCCGCTGCTCGGCATCGGCTGCCCGAACATTCTCTATCCGTACCTGCGCGCCAACATCGCCGACGTCATCACGCGTGCCGGCTTCCCGCCGGTGCATCTGAACGAAGTCAATTTCGAAGCGTTCTACCAGCAGCGTCTGGAAGCCTTCGCACGCCAGCAGCAGGAACAGAACGGTTCCGGTATCGTCATGGCCGACGGTTCTGCAGCCAAGCATTGATTGCGTGCGGCGAAGAACGACTCGTTCTGCGCCGCTTCGCCGATCGTGGAGTGATCGCATGAAAACTTCCGTTTTCTCGATAACCGGTCTGGCAGGAACGCTGTGCATATTGTGCGGCACCCTGCACGCCGCCGATGCCTCTGCTGCCAGTTACAAGTCGGTAGGCAACGATCCGGCAGTGATGTACAACGCACCGTCGGAGCGCGGCCGCAAGGTCTTCATCGCGCCGCGCGGCATGCCGGTCGAAGTCATCCTCGATCAGGACGGCTGGACCAAGGTGCGCGATGCGACCGGCGACCTGTCGTGGATGCAGACCAAGGCGTTGGCGGCGAAGCGCAATGTCGTTGTAACGGCGGCCAGCGCGACAATCCACGCGGCGCCGGCCGACACGGCTGCGGCGGTTGCGACGGCGGAGAAAAACGTGCTGTTGGAGTGGCAGGCTGCAGCTGCCGCCGGATGGGTCAAGGTCCGTCATCAGGATGGCACCAGCGGCTATGTCAAGGCGAGCAAGGTATGGGGCGAATGAGCCGCATGAGCCGCATCAAATTCGCGAATGCGACTTCTCCTCGTGCTTGCCGTTTGTCATCGGCATCGTCTCCCGGGTTTCTTTCTCAAGGCATTTCGTTGATCCTATCCATCGCATGAATATCACCATTCTGGGCGCAGGCGCGTGGGGAACGGCACTGGCCGTTTCGCTGGCTGACCGGCATGCCGTCGTACTGTGGGGGCGCGAAGAGGAAACCATGCGGCGCGCGCAGGCCAGTCGCGAAAATACGGCTTACCTGCCTGGTTTTCCGCTGCCTGAGACGCTATCGCTGACCGCGGATTTCGATGCCGCCATTGCCCATGCCGGAACAGATGGCCTGTTGCTGGCAGCAACTTCGCTGTCCGGCCTGCGGCCGACCGTGATGCGCCTGAAAGGGCGGCAGATTCCGAATGTCGTCTGGCTATGCAAGGGGTTCGAAGAGCAGACTCATTTGTTGCCGCATCAGGTCGTGCGCGAGATATTGGGAAATGACGTACCGGCGGGCGTGTTGTCCGGCCCTTCGTTTGCACAGGAGGTGGCGCGCGGATTGCCGTGCGCGCTGACGATCGCGTCCGACGACGAAGCCTTGCGCGAACGCACGATCGCGGCCGTTCATGGCCGCAACATCCGGCTGTATTCGACCGATGACGTGATCGGCGTCGAGGTCGGCGGCGCGGTGAAGAACATCCTGGCAATCGCCACCGGCATCGTCGACGGCATGGGGCTGGGAATGAATGCGCGTGCGGCATTGATCACGCGCGGCCTGGCGGAAATCGTGCGGCTCGGCGTGGCGTTGGGCGGTCGCGCAGAAACCTTCACCGGCCTGACCGGCATGGGCGATCTGATCCTGACCTGTACCGGAGACTTGTCGCGCAATCGCCGGGTCGGCCTGGGGCTGGCAAAAGGCAAACGACTGGAGCAGATCGTCGAGGAATTGGGCCATGTGGCAGAAGGTGTGCGCTGCGCCCAGGCGGTACGCGAACTGGCGCAGCAGCGCCATATCGAAATGCCGATCGCCCATGCGGTGGCTGCCGTGTTGTTTGACGGCGTGTCGCCGACCGAGATGGTGGGGCGTTTGTTGTCGCGCGGCCCGCGCGATGAAAATGCCTAGCTGAAATCGGCTGCCGCGCTCAGTGCGGCAGCAGCAGCGTCAATAAGATGGATGTGTCTTCCACCGCATGCAGCGCATGCGGTTCTCCCCCAGCCAGATAGACCAGTTCGCCGGCACGCAGCGTCTGTGTCGTCTGGTGCGCATGCAATTCCACCGCACCTTCCAGGCACTGTATCGTGATCGGCCCATGCACCGCATGTTCGGGCATGCCTTTGCCGCGCGGCAGCACCAGTCGCATTAATTCAAGCTGCGGCGTCTTGAACAACGCGTTGGAAACGGCATTGGAAATGCGTGTGCCCAGAGGCCGGACATCAATCAACTGCCCGGATGTTGCGTGCGGTAGAGCCATCATGTTCTCCTCGGCGTTCGTTCCGGTGTGCAGCGCCGTGGGCGCCGCGCGGGATGAGACGCGTCTTTTATAGCAATAAACCGAGCAACGATCAATCGATGCTGCAGCGTTGCGCTGGAGTATGGCGGATAGGCGTGCGATGGAGCGTATTACTCTTCATCCGGTTTTGGCAGTTTCGACAATTTCTTGCCGAGCAGGCGTTTCTGTTCCTGCCGGATGCCGGATGCGGATTTGCGGTGCGGGCCGGCAGCACGTTGCAGCGCGGCTGCCACCAGCGGATTGCGCGGTTTCAGAGCTTTTTGCGAAGGCTCGATGCGGATGGTCATCTTCTGCCGCTTGGCGAGTGCCTTGTTGGCCATGGTGGTGTGAGGGTAATGCCTTGATGAAAAAAACGGCACCGTGAAGGGTGCCGTTTTGCGAGAGTCAGGCTGCTGCGCGGGCTGCCATCTTTGCCTTGCCGCCGTTGATATCCAGCATCAGCATGGCTTGCAGTTCCGGGCTTTTCGACTGGTCTGCAGCTTCGCTACGGTAGGTGGATGCGTATAACGTCTCTGCCGTGCTGCGTTCGACGCCTTTTTCAACCAGGGCGTCGACCCAGCGCTTTTGCCAGTAGTAGGCGCTCATCTCTTCTTTCTTTCCTTGTCGCTGTACCAATTTTTCATCCACCCTTGAAGTCCGGCGGACGGTTTGCGTCCGTGAGTTTGCGTCCATAAATTATAGCGTCCGCTGTGCTTACAGCACGTAACGCGACAGGTCCTCGTCGACTGCCAGTGCGCCCAATCGTCCGTCCACGTAAGCGGCATCGATGGTCAGCGTCTTGTTGGTACTTTCGCTGGCGGAGAAGGAGATTTCTTCCAGCAGCTTTTCCATCACCGTGTACAGCCGGCGCGCGCCGATGTTCTCAGTCTTCTCGTTGACCGAGAATGCGATTTCGGCAAGGCGACGGATTCCTTCCGGCGCGAACTTGACGCTCACTTCCTCGGTCGCCAGCAGCGCTTCGT
>DATDLO010000399.1:0-2910 GCA_036519215.1 Oxalicibacterium sp. | reverse complement strand
CCGCGCGCCTCCACCTTTGCCTTGCGGCGATGATATTTCTGTAGCTCTTCCACGCCGAGAATGCGTTCGGCAAAACGGTCGCCGTAACGGTCCAGCGCGGCTTGAATACGATCGATCTGGATGATGTCGGTACCGATGCCGTAGATCACCGTACTCGCCCTTCCAGTCGCGATGCGATCATGATGGCCTTCATCTCTCGCACCGCATTCTGCCAGCCGGCGAAAACCGCGTGCGCGACGATCGCATGGCCGATATTCAGTTCAGCGATATCGGGAATCGCCGCGATCGCCTGCACGTTCGTGTAATGCAAGCCGTGTCCGGCATTGACCTTCAATCCGCGCAATATGCCTTCGCGCACGCCGGCTTCGATGCGCTGCAATTCGCCGCGCGCTTCCAGCTCCGCATGTGCGTCGGCGTAGCGCCCCGTATGCAGTTCGATGACCGGTGCGCCGACTTCGGCGGCAGCCTGAATCTGATCCGTATCGGCGTCGATGAATAAGCTCACGCGTATACCCTCGGCCTGCAGTTGCTTGACGGCCGCGCTCACCTGCGTGAAATAACGCACCACATCCAGTCCGCCTTCGGTCGTCACTTCTTCGCGCCGCTCCGGCACCAGGCAGACATCCTGCGGCTTGATGCGACAGGCGAAATCGATCATCTCCTGCGTGACCGCCGATTCCAGATTCATGCGCGTGCGCAATTGCGGACGAATTTTTTCGACGTCCGCATCCTTGATGTGCCGCCTGTCTTCGCGCAGATGAAGTGTGATGGCGTCCGCGCCGGCATCTTCGGCCAGCAAGGCGGCCTGCAACGGATCGGGATAGACGGTGCCGCGCGCATTGCGCAACGTGGCGACGTGATCGATGTTGATGCCGAGTTCGAGGATGGGGTTATTCGGTTGCAGAAAACTCATCGTTGCGATGTCCTGTCAAAGCTGCAGCAGATCGATCAGGATCTGCCGCGTGTTCAAGGTGGCGCCATGCAGATGATGGGCAAGCAGGAAGCGCATCAGGAACTTGCCCTGCGTTTGCGTGGCGGCATCCGCATAATCTTCATTTTCCATGTCCAGCAGCGTCTTGCCGGACACGCGCGGCCAGGTATCGGCAGCATACGCCGGACGCGGCCCGCGTTCCGGATCGACCACATACATCTGCGCGGGATCGACCGTTCCACCACTCGCCGTGCAACGCGTCCAGTCGGCCGCCACGCCGCACTCCTTCAGCAGCAGGCGTTCGAACTTGCGCAACACGACGGTCGCAGGTTCGTCGTGCGCCAGTTGGTTCAAGGCACTGACGTAATGATCGAACAGCGCCGGATGCGGATCGTCGCGCGCCAGCAATTTGACCAGCAATTCGTTCAGGTAGAAGCCACACAGCAGCGCGGATTTCTCCAGCGGCAGCAGGCCGCCTACCCATTCGGCGCCGATCAGCGTACGCACCTCAGCCCTGCCACTCCACGAGACCGACAGCGGCTGGAAAGTCTGCAATGCACCGCGCAGTTTCGAATGCGGCCGCTTGGCGCCTTTCGCCACCAGCGCGACACGGCCGTGATCGCGCGAAAAGACATCGACGATCAGGCTGGTTTCCTTGTAGGGATAGCTGTGCAGCACGAAGCCGGGCTGGTCGGCGATGCGCATTTCCTTTTCGGGAGGGCGTGCGAGGCGTACGGAGATTTTCGGCGGTTTCGCTTCTGCCGCCGGTTTGGTTTCAGCTGCAGGCGCGATGGCCTGGCCGTCGTGCGGCATGTCTTGCGTTGGAGATTTGACGGCGGCGAGTCCGGCCATGGCGGAATCTATTCGTAGCCGTAGGCGCGCAGACCGGCTTCGTTGTCGGCCCAGCCCGATTTGACCTTGACCCAGATTTCCAGATACACCGGGCCGCCGAACAGACGCTCCATGTCGAGCCGCGCCTGCGTGGAGATTTCCTTCAGCTTGGCACCGCGCGCACCAATCACCATCGCCTTGTGCATATCGCGCTCGACGAGGATGGCTGCGAAGACACGACGCAGATTACCTTCCTGCAAGAATTGTTCGATGACGACGGTACTGGTGTACGGCAATTCCTCACCGACGAAGCGGAACACTTTCTCACGCACGATTTCCGCCGCGAGGAATTTTTCGCTGCGATCGGTGATGTCGTCTTCGTCGAACACCGGCGGATTTTCCGGCAGGTACTTGCGGATTTCATCCTGCAGGATGCCGAGCTGGAAGCGCTGCTTGGCCGAGACCGGCACCACGGCAGAGAAATCGCGCTTCGCAGCGACCTGCTGCGCAAACGGCATCAGCTCGGCCTTGTCCTTGACACGATCCGACTTGTTGAGCACGAGGATGCACGGCACCTTGGCCGGCAACAGATCGATAACCTGCTGATCGGCCGGGCCGAATGTGCCCGCCTCGACCACATACAGAATCACGTCAGCCGCGGTCAACGTGGTCGTGACGGTACGGTTCAGCGTGCGATTCAACGCATTCGAATGGCGCGTCTGGAATCCTGGCGTATCGACGTAGACGAACTGCGTATCGTCCGTCGTCTGGATGCCGGTAATGCGATGCCGCGTTGTCTGCGCCTTGCGCGACGTGATGCTGACCTTGGCGCCGATCAGCTCGTTCATCAGCGTGGATTTGCCGACGTTGGGACGGCCGACGATGGCGATATAGCCGCACCGGAATGAAGATGGCACTGCGGAAGATTGCGCTGCGGATTCGGTCATGCAGTTTTGGAATGAGAAACGGTTGAGGAAGCATCGGACTTGTCCTTTGCTTCCGGTTCGGCGATCAGGCTTTTCTGGCTGCCGTCTTCCACCGGAGCAGGCACTTTGGCTTCCGGTTTGCTGGTCTTTTGTTCCGCCTTGGTTTTCACCGGCTTGACGACATCGTCCTGCGGTGCATCGGGTTGCACAGTCGCAATGCCC
>DATDLO010000398.1:0-8868 GCA_036519215.1 Oxalicibacterium sp. | reverse complement strand
CGCGTTTTGCGGTCGTTTCGCATCTGCTGTCGATTTCGCACAACTGGCGTGTGCGTGTGCGTGTCTTTACGCCCGACGACGAACTGCCGGTCGTGGCTTCGGTGACGGACGTCTGGCCGGCCGCCAACTGGTTCGAGCGTGAAGCATTCGACTTCTTCGGCATCCTGTTCGAAGGCCACAACGATCTGCGTCGCATCCTGACCGACTACGGTTTCATCGGTCATCCATTCCGCAAGGATTTCCCGGTTTCGGGCTACGTCGAAATGCGCTATGACCCGGAGCAGAAGCGCGTGATTTACCAGCCGGTCACGATCGAGCCGCGTGAAAATGTGCCGCGCGTGATTCGCGAAGAACAGTACGGGGTGAAATAAAAATGGCTGAAATCAAAAATTACACCCTTAACTTCGGTCCGCAGCACCCGGCAGCACACGGCGTGTTGCGCCTGGTCCTGGAGCTGGACGGCGAGGTGATCCAGCGTGCCGATCCGCATATCGGTCTGCTGCATCGCGCAACCGAAAAGCTGGCCGAACAAAAAACCTATTTGCAGTCCGTGCCGTACATGGATCGTCTCGACTACGTGTCGATGATGAGCAACGAGCATGCGTATGTGATGGCGATCGAGAAGCTGCTCGGCGTCGAAGTGCCGCTTCGTGCGCAGTACATCCGTGTCATGTTTGACGAAATCACCCGCGTCCTGAACCACCTGATGTGGATCGGTGCGCATGCACTGGACGTCGGTGCGATGGCTGTGTTCCTGTATGCATTCCGCGAGCGTGAAGATCTGCTGGACTGCTACGAAGCCGTTTCCGGCGCACGTATGCACGCTGCCTACTATCGTCCGGGTGGCGTATATCGCGATCTGCCGGATACGATGCCGCAATACAAGGCGTCCGTCATTCATAACGCCAAGGCGATCAAGCAGATGAACGAGAACCGTCAGGGTTCGCTGCTGGATTTCATCGAGGATTTCACCAATCGTTTCCCGGCGTGTGTCGACGAATACGAAACGCTGCTGACCGATAACCGTATCTGGAAACAGCGTCTGGTCGGCATTGGTGTCGTTTCGCCTGAGCGTGCGAAAGCAATGGGCTTTACCGGTCCGATGCTGCGCGGTTCAGGCATTGAATGGGATCTGCGCAAGAAGCAGCCGTACGAAGTGTACGACCTGCTGGACTTCGATATCCCGGTTGGCACCAACGGCGACTGCTACGACCGCTATCTGGTGCGCGTCGAGGAAATGCGTCAGTCGAATCGCATCATCAAGCAATGCGTCGAGTGGCTGCGCAATAACTCCGGCCCGGTGATGACGGACAACCACAAGGTTGCGCCACCGTCGCGTGTCAACATGAAGTCGAACATGGAAGAGCTGATCCACCACTTCAAGCTCTTCACCGAAGGTTTCCACGTGCCGCTAGGCGAAGCCTATGCGGCAGTCGAACATCCGAAGGGTGAGTTCGGCCTGTACCTGATTTCCGATGGTGCCAACAAGCCGTATCGCATGAAAATTCGTGCGCCGGGCTTCGTGCATTTGCAAGGGCTGGATGAAATGGCCAAAGGCCACATGATTGCCGATGCGGTAACGATTATCGGCACGCAAGATATTGTGTTTGGTGAGATTGACCGCTAACCGCGGCTCAATATTAGAGGCATAGCATGCTGTTATCAGAACAAGCGTACAAAAAAATCGATCGCGAGATCGCCAAGTTTCCGCCAGAGCAGCGTCAGTCTGCCGTGATGGCCACGCTGGCGATTGCGCAAGTTGAAACCAACTGGTTGTCGCCAGAAGTCATGCAGGAAGTCGCGGATTACTTGCATATGCCTGCCATCGCTGTGCAGGAAGTGGCAACGTTCTACAACATGTACAACACCAAGCCGGTTGGCAAGACCAAGATTTCGGTTTGCACCAACTTGCCTTGCCTGTTGTCCGGCGGCGAGCGTGCAGCGCACTATCTGAAGGAAAAGCTCGGGATCGACTATCGTGAAACGACGGCGGATGGTCAGTTCACTCTGCAAGAAGGCGAATGCATGGGTGCCTGCGGCGATGCACCGGTCATGCTGATCAATAATCATCGTATGTGCAGCTTCATGTCTGATGAAAAAATCGACGCCCTGGTAGAGGAATTGAAGAAATGACCAGCTTGCACAATCGTCATATCAAGCCATTGATATTCGCGAATCTCAATGGCGATAACTGGGGTCTGGAAGACTACGTCAAACGTGGTGGCTACGAGTCGCTGAAGCGCATCCTGAAAGAAGGCATGACACCGGAGCAGGTGATTGCCGAGGTCAAGGCATCGACGCTGCGCGGTCGTGGTGGTGCAGGTTTCCCGAGCGGCTTGAAGTGGAGCTTCATGCCCAAGAATTACGAAGGCCAGAAATATGTGGTCTGTAATTCGGACGAGGGCGAGCCAGGCACATTCAAGGACCGCGACATTCTTCGTTACAACCCGCATGCAGTGATTGAAGGCATGACCATTGCCGCCTATGCGATGGGCGTGACCGTTGGCTACAACTATATTCACGGCGAGATTTTCGGCGAGTACCAACGCTTTGAAGAAGCGCTGGAACAGGCGCGTGCTGCAGGTTTTCTGGGTGACAATATCCTGGGATCGTCGCATAGCTTCCAGCTGCACGCGTTCCACGGTTATGGCGCATACATTTGCGGCGAAGAAACCGCTTTGCTGGAATCGATCGAAGGCAAGAAAGGGCAGCCGCGTTTCAAGCCGCCTTTCCCGGCCAGTTACGGTTTGTTCGGCAAGCCGACTACGATCAACAATACAGAAACATTCGCAGCGGTACCGTTCATCTTCCAGGTGGGTGCCGAGGCATACGCTGGATTGGGCAAGCCGAACAATGGCGGCACCAAGATTTTCTCGGTATCCGGTGACGTCACCAATCCGGGCAATTATGAAATTCCTCTGGGTACGCCATTCGCAACCCTGCTGGAACTGGCAGGCGGTGTGCGCGGCGGTAAAAAGCTCAAGGCTGTGATCCCGGGCGGTTCTTCGGTTCCAGTCGTGCGTGGTGACGTCATGATGGCTACCGACATGGATTACGACTCGGTTGCCAAGGCGGGTTCCATGCTGGGTTCGGGGGCCGTTATCGTGATGGACGAAACGCGTTGCATGGTCAAGTCTTTGCTGCGTCTGTCGTACTTCTACTTTGAAGAATCCTGCGGTCAATGTACGCCATGCCGTGAAGGTACGGGCTGGTTGTATCGCATGGTACATCGCATTGAGAACGGTCAGGGACGACCGGAAGATATTGACATGCTCAACTCGATTGCAGACAACATCCAGGGCCGCACGATCTGTGCACTGGGCGATGCTGCTGCAATGCCGGTTCGCGCGATGATCCAGAACTTCCGCGACGAGTTTGTGTATCACATCGAGCATAAGCATTGCTTGGTGCCCGCTTACGTATAAGCACTGCACTTCGTTACCAGACGTAGTGAGAACACTGACGCAGAAAAAGCAAAGCCATGGTTGAAATCGAAATAGACGGCAAGAAGGTAGAAGTGCAGGAAGGCAGTATGGTGATGGATGCTGCCAATAAAATCGGCACGTATATTCCCCATTTTTGCTATCACAAGAAATTGTCCATTGCGGCCAATTGCCGCATGTGCCTGGTCGAGGTCGAGAAAGCACCAAAGCCGTTGCCGGCCTGTGCAACACCAGTTGCGCCGGGGATGATTGTCCGTTCGCAGAGCGAAAAGGCAGTCAAGGCGCAAAAAGGCGTGATGGAATTCCTGTTGATCAACCATCCGCTGGATTGCCCGATCTGCGATCAGGGCGGCGAGTGCCAGTTGCAGGATCTGGCGGTTGGTTATGGTGGTTCTTCATCGCGCTATGAAGAAGAGAAGCGTGTGGTGGTGCCGAAGGATGTCGGCCCGCTGATCTCGATGCAGGAAATGAGCCGTTGCATTCATTGCACGCGTTGCGTTCGTTTCGGTCAGGAAATTGCCGGCGTTATGGAATTCGGCATGCTGAACCGCGGCGAGCATGCTGAAATTACCGCATTCGTCGGCAAGACGGTTGATTCCGAACTGTCCGGCAACATGATCGATCTGTGCCCGGTCGGCGCATTGACGTCCAAACCATTCCGTTACAGCGCCCGCACTTGGGAACTGTCGCGTCGCAAGTCGGTCAGCCCGCACGACAGCGTCGGCGCCAACCTGATCGTTCAGGTCAAGGCGGGCAAGGTGATGCGCGTGCTGCCGCTGGAAAACGATGACGTCAACGAATGCTGGATTTCGGACAAGGATCGTTTCTCTTACGAAGCGCTGAACAGTGCCGATCGCCTGACTGCACCGATGATCAAGCAGGGCGGTCAATGGCAGGAAACAGATTGGCAGACTGCGCTTGAATACGTTGCGCACGGCCTGCGCAATATCAAGCATGAGCACGGTGCGAGCGCAATCGCCGCATTGGCTGCATCGCATTCCACGCTGGAAGAACTGTCGCTGTTGCAGAAACTGGTGCGTGGTATCGGTTCCGAAAACCTCGATTTCCGTCTGCGCCAGTCCGATTTCTCGCTGGATGCTTCGGTCAAGCCGTGGCTAGGCATGTCGATCAACGAATTCGGCGCGTTGAAGCGCGCCTTCGTGATCGGCTCTTTCCTGCGCAAGGATCATCCGCTGTTGTCAGCTCGTCTGCGCCAGGCAGTGAAGAAGGGTGCCAGCCTCAGCATCCTGCATGCAACCGACGACGATCTGCTGATGCCGATCGCCAACAAGATGATCAAGGCGCCATCCGACTGGCTGGCTGCCTTGGGCGAAGTCATCGTGGCAGTGGCACAGGCGCGCGGCATCGCTGCACCGGTCGGCTACGAAAAAATCGAAGCGTCGGCAGAAGTCAAGCAAATTGCGGCAAGCCTGTTGTCGGGCGAACCGAAGGCCGTGTTGCTCGGCAACGCCGTCCTGCAGCATCCGCAGGCTGCCAAGCTGCACGCTGCAGCGCAATGGATTGCACAGAACACCGAAGCCAAGTTCGGCTTCCTGACCGAGGCAGCCAATACCGTCGGCGGTTATGTGGCAAACGCATTGCCAGGCGCAAATGGTGCGAATGCTGCACAAGCATTCGATCAGCCGCGCAAGGCATATGTGCTGCTGCATACGGAGCCGGAATTCGACAGCTTCAACCCGCAAATTGCGCGCAATGCATTGAACCAGGCTGAAATGGTGGTTGTCATGTCGCCGTTCAAGCAAGGCGCCGACTACGCCGACGTCATGCTGCCGATCGCGCCGTTCTCCGAGACTTCCGGTACTTTCGTCAATGCAGAGGGCCGTGCGCAGAGTTTCAATGGTACGGTAAAGCCGCTTGGCGATACGCGCCCGGCATGGAAGGTGTTGCGTGTGCTCGGCAATCTGCTGGATCTGAACGGTTTCGATTACGAAACTTCGGAAGCAGTTCGCAACGAAATTCTCGGTACGTCCGTACCGGCTGATGCCAATCTGCAATCGCGCCTGAACAATATCGGTAACGCTGCACCGCAGGCGGTTGTTTCTGCTGCCGGCATGCAACTGGAGCGTGTAGCCGATGTTTCGATCTACGCTACCGATGCGATCGCGCGTCGTTCGGAACCGTTGCAGCAAACGACCGATGGTGCCGCGCCGAAAGCATGGTTGTCCGCCGATCTGGCAGGCAAGCTGGGTGTTGTCACCGGCGACAAGGTAACGGTGAAGCAGGGCAATGGCGCGGCGACGTTGGCTACAGCCATCGATGCAGCCTTGCCGGCAAATGTGGTGCGTGTGGCGGCAGGTCGTCAAGAGACCGCCGATCTTGGCGCAATGTTCGGTTCTATCAGTGTGGAGAAAGCGTAAATGGATCAACTGTTCGTATCCATCCACGCGACGGGCCAGTCGGTATTCGGTTTCTATTGGCCGCTGGTCTGGAATATCGTCAAGATCGTCGCCATCGTGGCACCGTTGATGGGGGCTGTCGCCTACATGACGCTTTGGGAGCGTAAGGTCATCGGCTGGATGCATGTTCGTCATGGCCCGAACCGTGTCGGCCCGCTGGGTCTGCTGCAGCCGATCGCCGACGGCGTCAAGCTGCTGCTGAAGGAAATCGTCGTTCCGGCACGTTCCAACAAGGCACTGTTTGTCATCGCACCGGTCATGACCATCATGCCGTCGCTGGCAGCATGGGCTGTCATCCCGTTCGGTCCGGAAACCGTGCTGGCGAACGTCAATGCCGGTCTGCTGTTTGTGATGGCAATCACATCGCTGGAAGTCTACGGCATCATCATTGCCGGCTGGGCGTCGAACTCGAAATATGCATTCCTCGGTGCGATGCGTGCATCGGCACAGATGATTTCGTATGAAATCGCAATGGGCTTCGTGCTGTGCGTCGTGCTGATGGTGTCCGGCAGCCTGAACCTGACTGAAATCGTGACGACGCAGACGACAGGCCGTTTTGCCGACATGGGCCTGAATTTCCTGTCGTGGAACTGGCTGCCGCTGCTGCCGATGTTCATCATCTACATCGTGTCCGGTACTGCGGAACTGAACCGCCATCCGTTCGACGTGGTGGAAGGTGAGTCCGAGATCGTTGCCGGTCATATGGTCGAATATTCGGGCATGTCGTTCGCGATGTTCTTCCTGGCCGAATACGCCAACATGTGGCTGATCGCGATCATGGCGTCGTTGATGTTCTTGGGCGGCTGGTCTGCGCCACTGGACTTTGCGCCGTTCACGTGGATTCCGGGCTGGATCTGGCTGGGTCTGAAGACGTTCTTCGTCATTACCTGCTTCGTCTGGTTCCGTGCGTCGTTCCCCCGTTATCGCTATGACCAGATCATGCGCCTGGGTTGGAAAGTGTTCATTCCGTTGACGCTGGTCTATCTGCTGATCGTTGCGATCTGGATGAAGACGCCGTTGAATATCTGGAATTAATCAAGGCTTAGTAGAGGAAGCCAGAAAATGGAAGCAATCAAGGATTTTTTCGGCAGTCTGATGCTGCGCGAACTGTTCAAGGGCATGGCACTGACCGGCCGCTACATGTTTGCACGCAAGATCACTGTCCAGTTCCCGGAAGAGAAGACGCCGCAGTCGCCGCGTTTCCGTGGCTTGCATGCACTGCGCCGTTATCCGAACGGTGAAGAGCGCTGCATCGCCTGCAAACTGTGCGAAGCGGTTTGCCCGGCAATGGCCATCACGATCGAGTCGGACCAGCGTGCCGACGGTACGCGCCGCACGACGCGTTACGACATCGATCTGACCAAGTGCATTTTTTGCGGATTCTGCGAAGAATCCTGCCCGGTCGATTCGATCGTCGAAACGCACATTCTGGAATACCACGGTGAAAAGCGGGGCGACCTGTACTACACCAAGGAAATGCTGCTAGCCGTTGGCGATCGCTTCGAGCCTGAAATCGCTGCAGCACGTGCCGCCGATGCGGCCTACCGTTGATTTGATAATTTGGCAGCATTGCGCTGACTTTTCTGGCTGACTATGGAATTTACAACTGTCCTTTTTTACGTGTTCTCAGCGATCCTCGCGTTCGCTGCCATACGTGTGATCACCGATCGGAATCCGGTGCATGCAGCGTTGTTTCTGGTGCTGTCGTTCGCTTCGGCTTCTGCGCTGTGGATGCTGCTGAAGGCCGAATTCCTTTCCATCGTGCTGATCCTGGTTTATGTCGGCGCGGTCATGGTGCTGTTCCTGTTCGTCGTCATGATGATCGACATCAAGCTGAGCAAACTGCGCGAAGGCTTCTGGGGTTACCTGCCGCTGGCGGCTACGGTGGGTGCGGTGATCGTTCTCGAAATGGCTGCCGTGCTGTTCCGCGGCTTCTGGCGTGAAAATACCGAAGTGCCGGCGGTGTCTGCCAACATCGGCAACACGAAAGAGCTGGGCAAGCTGATTTATACCCACTATCTGTATGCGTTCGAACTGGCTGCGCTGCTGCTGCTGTTGGCGATCATTGCCGCTGTGGCGCTGACGATGCGCAAGCGCAAGGACAGCAAGTATTTCGCACCTGGCGATGCCGTGCGCGTCAAATCGAGCGATCGTCTGCGCGTGGTGAAAATGAAAGCCGAGGCGCGCGACAACGACCAACCCGCTGCACCTGCAGCAGAACAAAAGTAAGAAGGGGAGTGCTGTGGAGTTGACGCTCGTACATTACCTGATTCTCGGCGCGATCCTGTTCGCGATTTCGATTGTCGGTATTTTTCTGAATCGCAAGAACATCATCATTCTGTTGATGGCCATCGAGCTGATGCTGCTGGCCGTGAACATGAACTTCGTTGCTTTTTCCTATTTCCTGGGCGATGCAGCCGGTCAGATTTTCGTGTTTTTCATTCTGACGGTGGCTGCTGCTGAAGCTGCGATCGGTCTTGCCATCCTGGTCTCCATGTTCCGTACGCTGGACACCATCAATGTCGAAGATCTTGACGGCCTCAAAGGCTGATTCCGAATAAATAACGAATAAGGTTCATCATGGCGGGGCAACTTAACCCTAACCTCCTTCTGGTCATTCCTCTGGCGCCGCTGGTCGGCTCGATGATTGCTGGCCTGTTTGGCACGAAATTCTTCGGCAATATGATCGGCCGCAAGACATCGCATACGGTGACGATTCTCGGTGTGCTGATTTCCTTCCTGCTGTCTGCGTATACCTTCTCGCAGGTGCTGGACGGCGCGACGTTCAACGGCACCATCTACACCTGGATGACGGTCGCCGGCATGAAGCTGGAAATTGGCTTCCTGGTCGATACGTTGACGGCGATGATGATGTGCGTGGTGACCTTCGTATCGCTGATGGTGCACATCTACACGATCGGCTACATGGAAGAGGATGAGGGTTACAACCGTTTCTTCTCGTACATCTCGCTGTTCACGTTCTCGATGTTGATGCTCGTCATGAGCAA
>DATDLO010000397.1:0-2717 GCA_036519215.1 Oxalicibacterium sp. | reverse complement strand
GTACATTTTTGCCGTATTTCCATGAGCCAGTTTTTTCAGATTCATCCGGATAACCCGCAACCGCGTCTTATTGCACAAGCGGCGCAGATCGTGCGCGGCGGCGGCATTGTCGCGTTGCCGACCGATTCCTGCTATGCGCTGGTCTGCCATCTGGACGACAAGGATGCCGTCACGCGCCTGCGCCGCATCCGTAATGTCGATGAAAAGCATCACCTGACGCTGCTGTGCCGCGACCTGAGCGAAATCGCCCAGTATGCAAAGGTGGACAACCAGCAGTACCGGATGCTGAAGGCGGCCACGCCGGGACCGTACACTTTCATTCTCGAAGCGACGAAGGAAGTGCCGCGTCGTCTCAGTCACCCGTCACGCAAGACGATCGGCCTGCGTGTGCCGGAAAACCGTATCGCGCATGCCTTGCTGGAAGAGTTGGCGCAGCCGCTGCTGGGAACGACGCTGATTCTGCCGGACGACGACGAACCGCTGACCGATCCGGAAGAGGTGCGCGATCGTCTCGCCAGGCAGGTCGACCTGGTCGTCGATGGCGGCGCCTGCAGCCTGCAGCCGACTACCGTCATCGACCTGACCGAGGCCGAACCGGTTTTGCGTCGCCAGGGGCGGGGCGATGCGTCGCTGTTCGGTCTTTGACCGATTACGCTTCCACTTTCTCGTCCGCCGTGGTGCGGGGCAGGTAATCTCCCTCTGATAGAATTCCGCTGATGAACGACTTGATCCAAACCTTTTCCGTCTATGCATTGCCGATCGTTTTTGCGATCACCTTGCATGAAGCGGCGCACGCCTATGCCGCCAAGTATTTCGGCGACACCACTGCTTATGCGCAAGGGCGCATGAGCATGAATCCGATCAAACATATCGATCCGATCGGCACGCTGCTGATTCCGATTGCTTTGTATTTCGCGGGCAGTCCCTTTCTGTTCGGTTACGCGAAGCCGGTGCCGGTCAATTTCGGCAACCTGCGCAATCCGAAGAAGCAGATGGCGTTCGTTGCGCTGGCAGGCCCGATGGCGAATATGGCGATGGCGCTGGGCTGGCTGGTGCTGGCCATCATGCTGCGTGCATTCGGCATGAACGAGGAATTCCTCATGCGCATGGCGCAAGCCGGCGTGCTGACCAATCTGGTGATTTTCGCCTTCAACCTGTTTCCGATTCCGCCGCTGGATGGCGGTCGCATCATGACCAGCCTGCTGCCGCATCGCTACGCGTACAAGTTTGCGCAGCTCGAACCATACGGTTTCTTCATCGTGCTGGCGCTGGTCTTTCTGCACGTGCTGCACTACTGGATGACGCCGGTGATGGCGCTGGCCGGCACCGTGCTGCAACTGCTTGTTTCTCCGCTGACTTTTCTACTTCACTGACTTATGTCTACTGATCGCGTTGTTTCCGGCATGCGCCCGACGGGCGCCATGCATCTCGGCCACTATCACGGTGCGCTGAAGAACTGGGTCAGACTGCAATCCGAGGAGCCGTGCCTGTTCTTCGTGGCCGACTGGCACGCGCTGACCACGCACTACGACGATCCGAGCATCATCGAAACCAGTACCTGGGAAATGTTGATCGACTGGCTGGCGGCTGGCATCGATCCGTCCAAGGCCAGCCTGTTCATCCAGTCGCAAGTGCCGGAGCATGCCGAACTGCATCTGCTGCTGTCGATGGTAACGCCGCTGGGCTGGCTGGAGCGCGTGCCGACCTACAAGGACCAGCAGGAAAAACTGTCTGACCGCGATCTGGCGACCTACGGTTTCCTCGGCTATCCGCTGCTGCAGGCGGCCGACGTGCTGATCTATCGCGCCACACAGGTGCCGGTCGGTGCCGACCAGATTCCGCACATCGAAATGATGCGCGAGATCGCCCGCCGCTTCAATTCCATCTACGGCAGGGAAAAAGGCTTCGAGCAGAAGGTTGCCGACGCGCTGAAAAAACTGAGCAAGCAACAGGCGAAACAGTATGGCGAATTGCGCTCTGCCTATCAGGAGCAGGGCGATGCCACGGCGCTGGAGCAGGTGAAAGCGTTGCTGGATGGCGCGCAAAGCATCAGCGCCATCGATCGCGAACGCCTGCTCGGCAACGTCAGCGGCGCACGCCGCCAGATCCTGACCGAGCCGCAGGTGCTGCTGACGGAAGCGTCGCGCATGCCGGGGCTGGACGGCCAGAAGATGTCGAAGAGTTACGGCAATTCCATCACGCTGCGCGAAGACAAGGAAACACTGACGAAGAAAATCCGCACGATGCCGACCGATCCGGCGCGCGTGCGCCGTACAGATCCGGGCGATCCGGAAAAATGCCCGGTCTGGCAGTTCCATCTCGTCTATTCGGACGATGCGACGAAGGAATGGGTCGTCAAGGGCTGCAAGTCGGCCGGCATCGGCTGCATCGAATGCAAGCAGCCGGTCATCGACGGCGTGCTGAAGGAACAGGAACCGATGCGCGAGCGCGCACAGAAATACGTCGACGATCCGTCGCTGGTGCGTGCCATCGTCGCCGACGGCCGCGACAAGGCGCGTGCGCTGGCGCAGGAAACGATGCGTGAAGTGCGCGATGCGATGGGCCTGACTTACCGCTGATGGGCGATCCCGGCAAAAAACCTGATTTGCACGAGGCGATCGGTAAACCTTCGCCATGGGTGGCGCGTTTCGTTTCCTTGATTCCGGAAGGTGAAGTGCTGGACCTTGCTTGCGGCGGTGGTCGGCATAGCCGGCTGC
>DATDLO010000396.1:0-2458 GCA_036519215.1 Oxalicibacterium sp. | reverse complement strand
AGCGCAAGGAAAGTGACCACCAGGACGGCGACGCCGCGCGCGGGATCGAACAACTCGGTGAACTCCAGCACCCGCGCCTCCTTCAGCCGCCGCAGGATGGTGCTCATGTGCTCGCGCACCGACAGTTCCTCGCGCGTGATCGTGTGATGCGCAGTCAGCTTGGCACGGCGCAGCACGTCGGCCCACGCGGCCTGCAGGTCGTCCATGTTGACCTCGGGCCAGCGCACCACGGTGTTCTGCTCGATGTAGACCTGCGTGCGTACATAATCGCGGCCGAGCTGCGGCAGTGCGTCGAGCTGCTGCGACGCCAGCTTCATCTGTTCGTATTCGAGCAGGCGGCGTACCAGTTCGGCACGCGGATCTTCCGCTTCCTCGCCGGTATCGGCCTTGCGCACCGGCAGCAGCATGCGCGACTTGATCTCGATCAGCATCGCCGCCATCAGCAGATATTCGGCGGCCAGTTCCAGATTGCGCACACGGATCTGCTCGACATACAGCAGATACTGCTTCGTGACCTGCGCCATCGGGATGTCGAGGATGTTGAAGTTCTGTTTGCGGATCAGGTAGAGCAGAAGGTCGAGCGGGCCTTCGAAGGCTTCGAGGAAGATTTCGAGTGCATCCGGCGGAATGTAGAGATCGTTCGGCAGCTTGAACAGCGGCTCGCCGTACAGGCGCGCATAGGCGACGCCGTCGATGACATCCGGCGTCGTATCCGGCTGGCCGACGACTTCGATGTCCGGCGCGCTCGAAGGCATCTGCGCTAGCATCGGATGTGCGCCACTGCGCTCGTCACTCATCGAATCAGCGGACTTTGTTCTGGTAGACGTAGGCTTGCTGCTTGACGCGCGACGCGTTGTTGCGATCCATCTGGTCGAGATCGAGCGGCGCCTTGTCCCACAGCAACGAGCGGCCGGCGCGTTGAGACGCTTCCAGATTCGGGTTTTTTTCCTTCAGATCATTGATGAACTGGGTGATTTCGGATTGGTAGTTATAGTGCTGTTTGCTGAACATGGTCGATTTGATAACAGGACGGAAACAGCCGCTATTCTACCTTGTCTTTGCGCCAATCGGCCGGTTGCGATGGCGGGGTGATTCAGGCAAATTGACGGCAGTTTCATTCTGCGGAGCCTTCATGAAAAACTTTCTGCGTGCGGTGTCGGGCTTGCTGTGCGGCCTGTTGATGTTCGGCTGCCGGCCGGTCGAGGATTTCGGCCTGGAAAAACTGACGAAGGGCGTTTCCACGGAGGCCGACGTGCGGGCGGCGATGGGCGAGCCGGCGGCAGTCTGGCCGAAAGGAAACGGTGCGCGCACGCTGGAATATCCGAAAGGGCCGGAGGGTAACCGCACCTTCATGGTCGATGTCGATGCAGGCGGTGTGCTGCACGACTGGAAGCAGGTGCTGACACCGGAGAGTTTCGCGACGATCGCGCCGGGCATGACGCGCGACGAAGTGCGGCGCAAGCTGGGCAGGCCGCGCACTGTTGCGAATTTTCCATTGAAGAACGAGGAAGTCTGGGATTGGCGCTATCAGGCGTCGCCGGGCGAGGACAAATTCTTCAACGTGCATTTCGACCGTGGCAGCAATCGTGTCGTGCGCGTCTCCGAATCCGAGGAAGTGCACGGCTGATCCTGCAGGCGGCCGCACATCGGCGGCGGTACCGGTTGATCAGTTCTTCAGGATGCGCCGCATGACGATCGGCGGCGGATCCATCGGATTGGCGTGCGCGTATTCCAGTTCCGGCGCTTCGGAGAATGCGTAGGCCGAATAAAGATCGAGCAGGCGCGGCTGGTCGTGGCGTACCGCCAGCCGCAGTTCTTCCACTTCATTGACGTAGGCGTGGTGGATGATGGCTTCCACCAGTTGCTGCGACAGGTCCAACCCGCGAAAGGCCGGCAGCACGCCGATGCGCAGCATTTCCCAGATGGCTGGATTGTCTTCCCGCGGCAGCCAGCGCGCGGAACCGATGGGTTCGCCATCCACCAGCAGGATGAAGGCGCCGCCGTGCAGAAGATGCTGGCTGACCCGGCTTGCCGTCTCGCGATGTCCGCCGGACGTGACGGCCACGCGATTGGCCCAGGCCGCACGTGTCAGACTGGCGATCAGTTGCGCATCTTCGAGAGTGGCTTCGCGTATCTGGGTCTGCATGGCGGAATGGTCGGGACGATGCGTTTTGCGGTATGCGTTATTGCGGCACTTAGCGAATGCGCATACCCGGTTCGGCGCCGGGCCACGGGTTCAGGATGTAGATGCCCGGATTCTTTTTCTCGTCGGCGGCCGATGCAGCCAGCACCATGCCTTCCGAGATACCGAACTTCATCTTGCGCGGCGCGAGGTTGGCGACCATCACGGTGTACTTGCCGACCAGGTCCTGCGGCTCGTAAGCGCTGCGGATGCCGCTGAAGACGTTGCGCGGCTTGGGTTCGCCCACGTCGAGCGTGAGGCGCAGCAGCTTGTCGG
>DATDLO010000395.1:0-3289 GCA_036519215.1 Oxalicibacterium sp. | reverse complement strand
TTCCAGATCACCGGCATGGGTACGCCGGAAGCTGCCAGCGATCTGGCATTGCTACTGCGCGCCGGTTCGCTGGCTGCGCCGATGGAAATCATCGAGGAACGCACCATCGGCCCGCAGCTCGGTGCCGAAAACATCAAGAAGGGCTTCGACGCGGTGCTGTACGGCTTCCTCGCGATTGCTGCCTTCATGATCGTCTACTACCGCATGTTCGGCTTCTTCAGCGTGTTCGCGTTGGCGGTCAACCTGATGCTGTTGGTGGCGCTGTTGTCGCTGCTGCAGGCAACGCTGACGTTGCCGGGTATCGCCGCTATTGCGCTGACGCTGGGTATGGCGATTGACGCCAACGTGCTGATCAACGAACGCATACGCGAGGAATTACGCGCCGGGCATGCGCCGCATACGGCGATCTCGATGGGCTTCGAGCGCGCGTGGGCGACGATTCTGGATTCCAACGTGACGACGCTGATCGCCGGCCTGGCGCTGCTGATTTTCGGTTCCGGCGCAGTGCGCGGCTTTGCGGTGGTGCACTGCCTGGGCATCCTGACGTCGATCTTCTCGTCGGTCGTCGTGTCGCGCGGTGCAGTCAACCTGTGGTACGGCCGCAAGAAGAAGCTGCAGTCGATTTCGATCGGCCAGGTCTGGAAGGCCAAGGAATAACGAAACAGTGGTAAACGTCCGTGCCCTGGAGAGGGTGCGGACCAGCGAATGACATCACGCGGCGCAGAAGGCGTCGCATCGAGAGGAAGCAATGGAATTTTTCCGCATTAAGAAAGACATTCCGTTCATGCGCCACGCGTTGATCTTCAACGTGATTTCCGCATTGACGTTCGTCGCCGCCGTATTCTTCCTGTTCCACCGTGGTCTGCATCTGTCGATCGAATTCACCGGCGGCACGGTGATGGAAGTCGAATATTCGCAGGCAGCCAATGTGGATGGTGTACGCACGGCAATCGAGGGCCTGGGTTATACCGACATGCAGGTGCAGAGCTTCGGCACTGCACATGATGTGCTGATCCGCCTGCCTGCCAAGCAGGGCATGGATTCCGGTGCGCTGAGCCAGAAGGTGATCGGCGCATTGAAGGCGCAGCATCCGGACGTCATACTGAAACGTGTGGAATTCGTCGGCCCGCAAGTCGGCGACGAACTGACGCATGACGGCCTGATGGCGCTCGGCATGCTGGTGATCGGCATCATTCTCTATCTGGCATTCCGTTTCGAATGGAAATATGCAGTCTCGGCAATCCTGGCGAACCTGCACGACGTGATCATCATTCTCGGTTTCTTCGCCTTCTTCCAGTGGGAATTCTCGCTGACGGTGCTGGCGGCAGTGCTGGCGGTGCTCGGCTATTCGGTCAACGAATCGGTGGTCGTGTTCGACCGCGTGCGCGAAACCTTCCGTGACCGCAAGCATGGCAAGATGGCCGTGCCCGATGTGCTGAACCATGCGATCACCAGCACGATCTCGCGTACCATCATCACGCACGGCTCGACGCAGCTGGTCGTGCTGTCGATGCTGTTTTTCGGTGGCCCGACGCTGCATTACTTCGCGATGGCGCTGACGATCGGTATCTGCTTCGGTATCTACTCTTCCGTGTTCGTTGCGGCGGCACTGGCGATGTGGTTGGGTGTCAAGCGCGAAGACTTGTTGAAGCCGGCAAAGGAAAAAGTGGAGAACGACGGCGCAGTCGTTTAAAAGAAACTTCCGGAAAGCTCGTAAAAAAGCCGCGTTTCGAAAGAAGCGCGGCTTTTTTATGCGTGGAAGAATCGCTGAGACCTTTTGCGCAACGGGTCAATATCTGGGTTTCGGGTCATTTCCGGTCAGGTTGCGATACAGCTTGGCCAGCTCTTTCTCCAGCGAAGCAAAGTCCTTGTCGTCGGAGGTGGAAAAGGCGCGTTTTCCGAACGCGACCTGCGGCGCGAATACGCGTTTGAATTCCGCATCGCCCTTTTGAGTCAGGCGAACGACTGTGCTGCGGCGATCTTCCTGCTGCATGACGCGTACGACCAACCCTTTTTCCTCAAGACGATCGACGACGCCAGTCAACGTGCCTTTTGTGATCAATGTCTTTTCGCCCAGTTCCTTGAACGTCATGCCGTCGGTGTTGCCCAGTGTGGCGACGATATCGAACTGCGAGGGCGTCAGGCCGGTGCGATTTCGGATGTTGGCGCCGGATTGGCGCCCGAATGCGTGATAGCACTCGGCCAGCAGGCGGATGCTGCGAAGATAGCGTTCTGTCATGGCGTATGCGGAAGGAAAAGGCCGGGACCGACGCATGGGCGTCGGCCCGATCGGCCTCATCGAATCAATCGGCTTTCACGGCTTCGACCTGGATCGCCAGTTTCACTTCCGGCGAGAATGCGGGCAGACCGTAGTTCATGCCGAAGTCGCTGCGCTTGAATTCGCCCGAGGCGTCGGCGCCGCAGACTTCGCGTTTCAGCATCGGATGCTGGATGCACTTGAACTTGTTGATCGTCAGCGTCAGCGGCTTGGTCACGCCGAGCAGCGTGAATTCGCCGTCGACAGCCACAGGCGTATCGCCGTCGAAGCGCACCTTGGTGCTCTTGAACGTGGCGGTCGGATATTGTGCGACGTTGAACAGATCCTTGCCGCGCGCATGTTCGTTCATCTTGGCATGGCCGAAATCGACGGAGCTGGCATCGACTGTAATGTCGACCGAACCGGTCTTGGCTGCACGATCCAGCACGACGATGCCGCTGGTTTTCGTGAACTTGCCGCGCCAGGTCGAGATGCCGAAATGGTCGGCCTCGAAGCTCGGATACGTGTGGTTGGGCTCGATGTTGTAGGTCACCGGTGCGGCATGGACGGCGCCTGCGACGAGCAGGCCGGCCAGAATGAGACTGGATTTCATGCGTGGACTCCTTGGTTGAGAAAACTGCGTTGATCGTTGTTGCATTGATGCGTTACGGCGTTTTGTTGCGAGTGTTATTGCGCGACGACGTGGAACCTGATCGTGACTTCATCCGCGACCATGCTGGTGTCTTTCCATTCGCCCTCGCCGATGTTGTAGGTCAGGCGCTTGATCGGCAGCGCGCCTTCGAATATCTGGACATTGCCTTCCTTCTTCACGCTCATCGGAAAACTGACATCCGCCGTCTTGCCCTTGATCGTCAGTTTGCCGGTCACGTCGAGTTTGCCGTTCGCACCGGGTTTGATCTGGCTGGAGATGAAAGTGGCCTTCGGGAATTGCACAGCGTTGAACCATTCCTTCTTCAGCACTTCCTTGTTGTAGTCGGGATCGCCGAGATCGAAGCTGGCGACATCGATATC